>NZ_VOZB01000010.1:0-142954 GCF_013420005.1 Acinetobacter sp. YH12040 | reverse complement strand
TTCGCAAGAGATGCGATGGATGTCTGATGATTTGTAGTCATAAATTTAAGTCCCCACTTGTTTCTAAGTGGGGACTAAATTAAGGCTTATAGGATGAATTCAGAAGGTGTGTTCAGCGGACGCTTACAAAAATAACAGTATAGGTCGTGTTGCTGTTTTAAAGGCCTATCGCGGTCAGGGTATTGGTAAAATCTTGATGCAAGCTATCATCGAACAAGCGAAATTAGAGCAACGTGAATATTTAAAACTATCATCACAAGTGCATGCTATACCGTTTTATGCAGCTTTAGGTTTTGTTGTTGAAGGTGATGAATATTTAGATTGTGGTATTCCGCATCAAGATATGTATATGGCTTTGGCTTAAATACTTAAAATTGGACAGCTATAAATAAAAAACGCTTAATATTTTAAGCGTTTTTTATTTGCATAGATTGGGTCAAAGCTTAGTTACCATGATCATTCGATGCAGTAGGTTCAGGGCTCATGTCATCCATATGTGCATGTTGTTCTTCGGTCATATGCATATCTGCTGCAGTCGGCGCAGAAGCTTCACGAGCTGCTTGATCAGCTTGCGCCTTTTTCAACGCTTCTTCTGACATCACAGGGGCATTTTTAAATGCATGCTGTTGAGTATTGTCTTTTTTCTGTTGGCTCGGCATATAGTCTGGTTCATTGGTCACAGCAAGCCAGAAAATACCCATGAATAGCGCACCTAAAATACAGAAGATAATCAGTGCTTTCCAGCCCCATGGTGATTTTTCAGGAGAAGTATGATCAGTCATAACAAGCTACTCAATCGGATAAAAAGAAATCAAAAAAACTTGTTACTTTATAACATAAAACAGATGAGAGTTCGCGTAAAATCTAGACTTGTTTGCAAACACGCGAATGCGAAGGAAAATTAAAAGGAGCCGAAGCTCCTTTTGATGTGATTGAACAGCAAAATTTGCATGCTCAAAATGAATAATTAAATCTTCTCAGCTTTCGCCACTTTGTCTTTCAGCAATTGCGGTGCTTTGAAGCGTTCGCCATATTTTGCTTCTAGTGTATTGGCACGCAATAGCGCTTTTTCCAAACCATATTGATTTAAAAATTGAAGTGCACCACCTGTCCAAGGGGCAAAACCAATCCCGAAGATTGAACCGACATTGCCATCGACAGTCGATTCCAAAACACCTTCTTCTAGGCAGCGTAGCGTATCGAGCGACTGTACAAATAGGAAGCGGTCAATCATTTCCTGTTCAGAAATAGCATTATCTTTCTGCCATTTACTCAAGCCTTCCCAGAGGTGCTTTTTACCGCCTTCAGGATATTCATAAAAACCTGCGCCGGCAGCTTTACCTTTACGGCCAAACTCATGAATCATCGTTTGAATCACGTCATCCACTCCTGAGCGAGGCAGGTCTTTGCCTTCAGCTTGCAAGGCTTTACGTGTCTCGGCCGCGACATGTTCAGAGAGTGTTAAAGACACTTCATCTTGAATGGCCAATGGACCTACAGGCATGCCGGCTTTTAGCGCTGCCATTTCAATGCGGGCAGGGTGTACGCCTTCACACAGTAGACGTAAACCTTCTTGCACAAAGGTGCCAAAGACACGGCTGGTAAAGAAACCGCGGCTGTCATTCACCACAATTGGTGTTTTGCCAATTTGCTGTACATAGTCATAGGCTTTGGCTAAGGTTTCAGCCGATGTGTTTTTACCTTTAATAATTTCGACCAATTGCATTTTGTCGACAGGACTAAAGAAATGTAGACCGATAAATTTAGCTTGATCTTGAGATGCATTGGCTAAGCCTGAAATTGGCAAGGTTGAAGTATTGGATGCCATCACACCATTGGCTGCCAAGTAACTTTCTGCTTCTTGTGTCACTTTGGCTTTGAGTTCGACATTTTCAAATACCGCTTCAATGATTAAGTCACAGCCTTGTAGCTCGGTAGCATCTGCAGTGGCATGAATCAGTCCTAGAACTTGATCACGTTTTTCTGCGCTTAGACGGCCTTGAGATACTTTTTTATCCAGCAGTTTTTGGCTATAGGCTTTGCCTTTTTCAGCAGCTTCTACAGAGATATCTTTAAGTACAACTGCAATGCCTTTTGATGCTGTGGCATAAGCAATGCCTGCACCCATCATGCCTGCACCCAAAATACCAACTTTGGTGGCTTGCCATTTCGCGACGTCTTTTGGACGGCTTGCACCTGACTTAATGGCATTGAGACCATGCCAAAAGGTGCCGATCATATTTTTAGAAATTTGACCGGTTGCAAGGTAAGTAAAGTAACGTGATTCAATCGTGAGCGCCGTATCAACATCGACCTGAGCGCCTTCAACCGCAGCTGACATAATAGCTTCAGGCGCAGGGTAACAGCCCTTGGTTTTGTCACGCAGCATAGCAGGGGCAATGGCGAGCATTTGCGCCACCGCTGGAGTCGATGGTGTGCCGCCCGGAATTTTATAGCCTTTTACATCATAGGGCTGCTGTGATTTTGGATTGGCTTTGACCCACGCAATGGCTTTGTCCATCAATTCTTCAAGGCTATCTGCAGTGTCTTGAATCAGCCCCAATGATTTGACTTTTTCGACACCAATTTGTTTGCCTTCTATCAAGAGCGGAAATGCATTTTGCAGACCCAATAAACGTACCATACGAACAATACCGCCACCGCCCGGCAGTAAGCCTAAAGTTACTTCAGGTAAGCCAAATTTAGCCTTAGCATCATTCAGTGCGATTCGATAATGACAACCGAGTGCTAACTCCCAACCACCGCCCAGCGCTGTGCCATTTAAGGCTGCAACAACAGGAATGCCACGGGTTTCGATATAACGTAGTTTGGCTTTCATCTCTTCAATCATATTGAAGAATTCAGTTGCATGCTCAGGTGTAGCTTGAATCAGTTCGTCTAAGTCGCCGCCGGCAAAGAAGGTTTTTTTTGCGGAACGGAAAATAATCCCTGCAATATTTTCATCTGCTTGCAGTTTGTCTACCGTTTCAGCCAGTGCAGCACGGAAATCTGCATTCATGGTGTTGGCAGATTGGTTTGGAGAATCTAAAGTTAAAATGACGATATTGTCGGCATTTTTTTCAAATTGAATTGCGCTCATTTTTATTCTCCTTATACCAACTCAATAATCGTTGCGATGCCCATACCGCCACCCACGCAAAGTGTTGCTAAACCGCGTTTTTTACCTTGGCGTTCCAGTTCATCCATCAGGGTGCCTAAAATCATGGCGCCTGTTGCACCCAGCGGATGTCCTAATGCAATTGCACCGCCATTCACATTAACTTTGGTAGGATCAACTTTGAGTTCGGTAATAAAACGCATCACGACTGCTGCAAAAGCTTCGTTCACTTCAAATAGGTCAATATCATCAATGGTTAAGCCAGCTTTGGCTAAGGCTTTACGTGCAGCAGGTGCAGGGCCAGTCAGCATAATGGTCGGATCAGCACCTACCAATGCTGTTGCCAGCACTTTGGCGCGTGGTTTTAAACCTTGTTCTTTGACTGCTTTTTCAGAGGCAAGCAACACCACGGCAGCACCATCTACGATGCCCGATGAGTTCCCTGCATGGTGTACATGGTTGACCGCACCCACTTCAGGATATTTTTGTAAGGCGATGGCATCAAAGCCCATTTGACCCATCATGGCAAAACTTGGGTTGAGTTTGCCTAAGCCTTCTGCTGTGGTCGTTGGTTTAATAAATTCATCTTTGGCTAAAACAGTGACGCCTGCTTTGTCTTTAACCGGAATGACAGATTGGTCAAAATAACCCTTGGCTTGGGCTGCTGCGGCTTTTTGCTGAGAGTTGGCTGCAAAGGCATCCACATCTGCTCGGCTATAACCGTCAATGGTGGCAATTAAATCTGCCCCAATGCCTTGTGGTATAAAATCACAAGCCATATTAGTTTCAGGATCGAGCGCCCAAGGGCCGCCGTCACTGCCCATCGGCACACGAGACATCGACTCTACACCGCCTGCAACCACCAGATCTTCCCAGCCAGAACGCACCTTTTGTGCAGCCATATTTACGGCTTCCAAACCTGATGCACAAAAACGGTTGATTTGTACGCCTGCCACATCATTGTCCCAACCTGCTGCAATGGCTGCGGTTTTTGCAATGTCTGCACCTTGGTCACCAATGGGGGTCACGCAGCCCAGTACAATGTCGTCAACTGCAGCGGTGTCAAATTGATGTCGGTTTTGTAATTCGTTCAATAAACCGGTCAGTAGGCTAATCGGTTTAACGGCATGTAGTGAACCGTCTTTTTTTCCTTTGCCGCGCGGTGTGCGAATGGCATCAATGATGTAAGCCTCGCTCATAATCCTGTCCCTATGATCTATAAATTTTTATTGGTTTTTTGAGTGTACGGATTAATCAACCTAGTGCAATGATGAGAACGGGCGAGTCGTTTGATATTTTTGGTCAACGCTTGCTGCTGAATAAGATAAAAATCAACCTGCATATTGAAAGCGAGGATCGGTTAAGATCAGTTGCTATCGATTCAGTACATATTGAAGATCTGCTTATGCATAAAAATGTGAAGCGAGTGTTGAAAGGTCTGGCTTGGCTAGTACTAGTAGGCTGCTTAGGTTTTGTATGCATGATCGGTTTTTATGTTTTTATGATCTATGGCATTCATCCCTCAGATGAGGGGACGGGCGGTTTAGCCTGTGAGTATGATCGAAATGATCATGTGACCAAGGCAGAAATGTATCGGATACAGGATGGCAAACGCGTGATCACGCCCGTCGATCCATTGCTTTGTCAAAAACAACGTGCAGATTTTCCGAAATAAAAAAACCTGATCGAGATCAGGTTTTAGAGAATGCTATTTTTGAATATTGCTTAGTGATAACCATGTAATTGGCGATATAGGCCTGGTGTTACACCGGTCCACTTTTTAAATGCACGGTGGAAAGTACTGGTTTCACTAAAACCGACTTGCTGTGCAACATCTTCAAGCGTTAAGTCTGGATTAAGCAATAAGTGAATTGCAGCATCACGACGTAAGGCATCTTTCACACCTTGGTAGCTCTTACCTTCAGCGGCTAAACGACGACGTAGTGTTTGCGGCGATAGATACAGCATTGAAGCAACATCGTTCAAGGTTGGCATTTCTTCGCCAATTTGACTCTTCAGCACATCACGGATACGAGATGTTAATGAATTGGTATTTTTAAATTTAACCAATAACTGTGCAGGAGCCGCTTTTAAGAATTCTTCAAGCGTTTCTTCGTTTTGACGAATTGGTAAATCTAAATAATCCGCTGCAAATGTAATTTCAGTTCGTGGTGTATCAAACTGCATGACAGGTGCAAAAAACAAGGCATCATATTCGTCAGCATGTTCAGGACGTTCATAACCGAAGTGAACACGCTCTAAAGGCAGACGACGTTCAATCAACCAAGAAGCGAGACCATGCCAAATCATCAGCATACTTTCTGTAATGAAATGGTCTGGGTCCATAGATTTTGGAATTTGAGGAACTAAACGTGCTTCGTGCTTATCACGTTCTAGTGTCACCGACCATTCATCACCAAACAGTTTGTAGAACTGCGAAGACAATTCGAGTGCATCACCGAGGGTTTTTGCATGAATAATCAATTGGCACATAATGGCAAAAGTACCCAAGCGGCGCGGTTGAATATCAAAACCGACATGTTCGTCTTGAGTCACCATCCACAACATTTTAATAAAACGTGTGTATTGTTCAGGTGAAATACGCGCTTTGGGTTGGCGTAGAAGTTCAGCCTCAATGCCAACATGAGACAATAAAGTTTCGACATCCATGCCGAGACGTTTCACACCAGTTAAGGCTGCGTTGACGAAATGGATACTGATCGTATCACGACTCATGTTTAATCCTTCAGTCTCTTTAATGTTCACAAATGTTTGACCTAAATGACGCTAAAAAAAGAAATCATGGCAATTTACAACAGCGGTTTTACCATTTTTACATGGTAAATTGCCGAAACTATCAAGGTAAATGGCTGAACATGACATTGTTTTAATCATTTTATATTTCTACCATGGATAAAAAATCTACACAATTAGAGAAAAATATCCATGGAAGCTGCTTTAAAAGGATTGAAAGTACTCGACTTTTCGACATTACTCCCAGGGCCATTTGCGACCTTGTATTTGGCTGACATGGGTGCGGAAGTTGTGCATATTGAGTCACCGACGCGTCCCGATCTAGTTCGTTTGATGCCACCTTATGCCAATGGGCAAGCCACAGCGCATAGTTATTTAAATCGCAATAAACAATCCATCGCATTAGATTTAAAAGATCCGAAAAGTATTGAATTGATCAAAGCCAAAATTTCAGATTTTGATATTGTGGTAGAACAATTTCGTCCAGGTGTCATGCAACGCTTGGGTTTGGATTATGTAGTTTTGGCCGAAATTAATCCGCGACTTATTTATTGCTCGATTACGGGTTATGGTCAAACCGGACATTACAAAGACCGTGCAGGGCATGACATCAATTACTTGGCTTTATCGGGTATTTCAGGTCATAGCGGACGCCAAGACAGTGGCCCGCCACCGATGGGGATTCAAATCGCCGATGTAGCAGGTGGATCAATGCATGCAATTACTGGCATCTTAGCTGCGGTGATTGAGCGTTACCGTAGCGGTTTAGGACAATATATTGATATTTCCATGACCGATTGTGCCGTCGCATTGAACAATATGGCTGCAGCTGGCGTATTGGCTGCCAATGCTGTAACAGCCGCAGAAACTGCACATCTGAATGGCGGAAGTTTCTATGACTATTATCGAACCCAAGATGGTCGCTATCTGTCTATAGGTGGTTTGGAGCCACAGTTTTTACATGGATTGGCGCAAATTCTAGATTTACCCGCTTTAGCAACGCAAGGCATGTCATTTGATCCGCAAGACCAAACTGAAATTAAGCATGCAATTGCCCGAAAAATACTAACCAAAACATGGGCTGAGTGGAAAAAGATTTTTGCCTCTCAAGATGTCTGTGTGGAACCAGTTTTAAGTTTGGACGAAGCTCTAAATTCACAATTGGCCCAAGAGCGGCATTGGTGTGTTGAAGTTCCGCTACAAGAAGGCGACACAATGACACAAACTCAACTGGCATGTCCGATTAAATTTTCTAGATCAGCATTGATTTATACCCATGTGGGTAAAACTTTAGGTGCGGATAATTGGTTATGAATGGTATAAAAAAAGGTGATAAGTTAAACAATAAAACCTTTAAAATCTCTTAATTAGATAAACATTCATGTAAATACTGAGAGTTGTTAACAAAAAAATAAATAAATTATACAAATGTGAGAGTATTATATGAACTATTAACACAATTGGTATATAGGTCTCCAAATGAAAATAGCTGTGAGTAAACTTGGATCTTTATATCTTAGCCTCGGAATAATGCTTGCGGGTTCAGCAACCCAAGCGGCAACTACTGCAGATGCTTTCAGTTCTGAAAGCCCATGGATGTTCGGTGATTGGAACGGTCAACGAACAGCGCTTCAACAGAAAGGTTACGATTTTAGTTTTAGTTATGGTGGCGAATTAGCTACTTTGTTAGATGCAAAGCATGCTTCAAGTCATGGCACTGAATATGCGGACCAATTCGCGATCGGGGCACATCTCGATTTAGAAAAAATTGCGGGTTGGAAAGATACCGAAGCGCAAATCAATATCACTGAACGTAATGGTCGTTCATTGTCTCAAACTTCAGATGCATTAAATGGTCATTTAAGTGCAACACAAGAAGTGTGGGGTCGTGGTCAAACTTGGCGTTTGACTGATTTTTGGATCAAGAAAAAATTCTTAGACCAAAAATTAGATATTAAAGTCGGTCGTTTTGGTGAAGGTGAAGATTTCAACAGCTTTGACTGTGACTTTCAAAACTTAGCACTTTGTGGTTCACAAGTGGGTAACTGGGTCGGTGACCAATGGTACAACTGGCCAGTCAGCCAATGGGCTGCTCGCGTGAAATATAACATTCAGCCTGAACTCTACGCACAAGTCGGGGTTTATGAATACAACCCTGAAAATCTAAAACGTGGTAAAGGTTGGAACTTGAGTACCGATGGTTCTAAGGGTGCGATTATTCCTGCTGAAGTAGTGTGGACTCCAAAAGTGGGGACACAAAAGCTTCCGGGTGAATACCGTGCAGGTTACTACTACAGTACCGCTGATGCCGATGTCATTGATAGCCCAATAAATGAAAAAGATCACCATCAAGGTGGTTGGATTGTGGCGAAACAACAACTGACAGCACACAAAGACGATGCCTCACGTGGTTTGAGTGGTTTTGTAAATGTCACAGTGCATGACTCAGACACCAACAATGTGAGTGATATGCAAAACATTGGCTTGGTATACAAAGGCGCATTCGATGCACGTCCTCAGGATGAAATCGCGATTGGCTTAGGACGTATCAGCATTAATGATGATGTGAATGACGCCAATATTGCCAATAACAGCGTTGATGCACGCGGTCTACAAAGTGAAGAGTATGACGCAGAAATTTACTACGGTATTCATGCGGCAAACTGGCTGACTATTCGTCCAAATATTCAATATATCCGTCACGTCGGTGCTTACAAAAATGGTGAGAATGCGTGGGTCGGCGGTATCAAATTTCAAACAGCATTTTAATTGATGTCAAATTAGAGTTCTTATAAAAGCAATTCGGTAATTCTGAGAAAAATTACGATATTTTCCCTTGAATTGTTTTTGTAACAACTTCTCTTTGCGACATAAAAACGGTGGTGTGTTGAATGTGTTTCACGCACCAAATACAACATTCGACAATAGAGGTGGTCAACATGAGCAACCCATCTACTGGAACTGGGATGCGAACATTTACCGTCGTTGTGATGGCAATTTTCGCCTTAGTTCTATTGATTGGTGGTATCTGGCTGGCAGTCCTTGGCGGTTCTTGGTACTACATTATCGCCGGCCTGTTAATGCTGGCTTCAGCAATATACTTAAGAAAAATTCAAAACAGTTCTTTATACATTTATGCAGCGTTGATGCTGGGTACAGTGATTTGGGGACTTTGGGAGGCAGGGTCTGACTTTTGGGCACTTGCACCGCGTTTTGATATTTTAGGCTTATTGGGCCTTTGGTTACTGATTCCTGCCGTGACACGCGGTATGGAAAATGGCAAAACTGCGAAAATTACATTATCAGGCACACTGGTGATTGCGATTATCGTGATGATCTATTCAATTTTTAATGATCCGCAAGAAATTCACGGTGAAATTAAAAATGCACAACCTCAAACAGCCAAAGCGATTGAGGGTATTGCTCCTGAAGATTGGCCTGCCTATGGTCGTACACAAGGTGGTGTACGTTATTCTCCACTCACCCAAATCAATAGCGACAACGTTAAAGATTTAGAAGTAGCGTGGACTTTCCGTACAGGTGAGTTACCAACAGAAAATGACTCAGGTGAAACCACAAACCAAGTCACTCCGATTAAAGTCGGCAATGACATGTTTATGTGTACAACTCACCAACGTTTAATTGCACTTGATCCTGCGACAGGTAAACAAAAATGGGCATTCGATCCTAAGCTTAAAGCGGACAATACCTATCAACATTTAACATGTCGTGGTGTGTCTTATTTTGACGCTGCAAATACCACTCAGTTTGCAAAAAGCTTAGAGAACAAACGCTCGACTTCAACTGAATGTCCGCGCAAAGTGATCTTGCCTGTAAATGATGGTCGTTTGGTTGCAGTCAATGCTGACACAGGTAAAGCATGTAGTGATTTTGGTCATAACGGCGAAGTCGATCTACAAAAAGATATGCCTTATCCGTATCCGGGCGGTTATATCCCAACTTCACCTCCAGTGGTTACTGGCACAACCATTGTGATTGGCGGTTCAACTACCGATAACTTCTCGACTAAAGAGCCATCTGGTGTCATCCGTGGTTATGATGTTAATACTGGTGAATTATTGTGGATCTTTGATACAGGGGCGCAAGATCCAAATGCCATGCCAGGTGAAGGTCAAAAATACTCTGTAGCCTCACCGAATGCATGGGCACCTTTAGCATATGACGAAAAACTTGACATCGTTTATGTGCCAACAGGTGTAGGCACACCAGACATTTTTGGTGGTCACCGTACGCCATTAGATGAACGCTATGCAAACTCAATGTTGGCATTAAATGCATCAACAGGTAAATTAATTTGGAATTTCCAAACCACACATCATGATTTGTGGGATATGGATGTACCATCACAACCTTCATTGGCAGATATCAAAGATAAATCAGGTAATACTGTTCCTGCGATCTATGTCTTAACCAAAACAGGTAATGCATTCGTCCTTGACCGTCGTACCGGTAAAGCGATTGTGCCAATCACTGAAAAAGCGGTTCCACAAACTGTAAAACGTGGTCCACAAACTAAAGGTGAGCATTATTCTGCAACTCAACCATTCTCTGATTTTGATTTAGCACCAAAAGATAAATTGACTGATAAACAAATGTGGGGTGCCACTATGTTTGACCAGTTGATGTGTCGTGTGTATTTCAAATCATTAAACTACGACGGTATTTATACACCACCTTCTGAAAATGGCACATTGGTATTCCCAGGTAACCTTGGGGTATTTGAATGGGGTGGTATGTCGGTGAACCAAGACCGTCAAGTTGCTGTGATGAACCCAATTGGCTTGCCATTTGTGACTAAGTTGATTCCTACAGATCCAAACCGTGAGCAAACTGCGAAAGGTGCGGGTACTGAACAAGGCGTGCAACCGATGTATGGCGTACCTTATGGGGTGGAAATCAAAGCATTCTTGTCACCACTTGGCTTACCTTGTAAACAACCTTCATGGGGCTTTACTGCGGGTGTAGATTTAAATACACATGAAGTGGTCTGGAAAAAACGTATTGGTACAATTCGTGACAGTTTACCGAAATTGTTCCAATTACCTGCTGTGAAAATTGGTGTACCGGGTCTTGGTGGATCAATCTCGACTGCTGGTAATGTCATGTTTGTAGGCGCAACACAAGATAACTATATCCGTGCAATCAATGTAACGAATGGTGATACTTTGTGGGAAGGTCGTCTACCCGCAGGTGGTCAAGCGACTCCAATGACTTATGAAGCAAATGGTAAACAATATGTTGTGATCATGGCTGGTGGTCATGGTTCATTTGGTACAAAACTTGGTGATTACCTTGTTGCGTATGCGTTACCAGATAAAAAATAAGTGATTTTACGTCGCTAAATAAAAAGCCCGATTTATCGGGCTTTTTATTGGCTTAAATTCTTTATGTAAATTTATGCTAAGTAATGGAGAAATAATTCAATATATTAATAAATAAAAAGTAAAGGACCGAAATCCGCTATATCAGTGAAATTGCGACAGTCTTATCAATAAAATCGCTATTAAATATGTAAAAAACGCATTTTCTTGATAGATAAAATCTCGTTATGCTGTGCATTGTTATAATAGAAATTACTAGCTGTACGCCATGTATTTATATACTGATTTTGACCAGCAACTGGTTAATGAACGTGTTGCACAGTTCCGTGATCAAACGGAACGTTATTTAGCAGGTAAATTGACGGAAGATGAATACCGTCCACTGCGTCTTCAAAACGGCCTTTATGTACAACGTTATGCACCGATGCTACGTATTGCAGTACCTTATGGCCTGATGAATTCTAAACAATTACGTAAAATTGCGTCATTGGCTCAGGACTATGACCGTGGTTATGCGCACGTATCTACTCGTCAAAACATTCAGTTTAACTGGCCTGCACTAGAAAATGTGCCTGATATGTTACAAGAGCTCGCATCTGTTCAAATGCATGCGATTCAAACTTCGGGTAACTGTATTCGTAACACAACCACTGACCAATATGCAGGTGTGGTTGCGGGTGAAATTGCTGACCCACGCCCAACGTGTGAATTGATTCGTCAATGGTCAACTTTCCACCCAGAATTCGCTTTCTTGCCACGTAAGTTCAAAATTGCAGTTTCAGCACTGGAAGAAACTGATCGTGCGGCAACGTCTTTCCATGATATCGGTGTGTATATCGTGAAAAATGAAGCAGGCGAGATTGGCTATAAAATCAAAGTTGGTGGTGGTTTAGGCCGTACACCAGTGATTGGTAGCTTTATTCGTGACTTCTTGCCACGTGAAGATTTGATTGCTTATTTAGAAGCGGTACTTCGTGTATACAACTTACACGGTCGTCGTGATAACAAATATAAAGCACGTATCAAAATTTTGGTGAAAGCATTAACACCAGAAGTATTTGCAGAGAAAGTGGAAGCTGAATTTGCACATACCATCAAAACGTTAAAAATCGATGCTGATACCTTGGCGAAAATGGATGAGAACTTCACACCATTTGATTACCAAGATTATGCGGATGAAGATTTCGCAGAGCAATTTGCCGCAGAGCCGAAATTTAAACAATGGTTCAACATCAACACCAATGCACATAAAGTCAAAGGTTACCGCATCGTTACGATTTCTTTGAAACGTGCGGGTATTGCACCGGGCGATATGACTGTTGAAGAAATGAACCTGATTGCTGACTTGGCTGACAAATATACCTTTGGTGAGTTCCGTACCACACATGAGCAAAACATTGCGCTTGTGGATGTACCGCAAAAAGATTTGTTTGATCTATGGAAAATCCTTGATCAACACAATCTTGCACGTGCGCATATTGGGTTCTTAACCGATATCATTTGCTGCCCAGGTGGTGATTTCTGTTCATTAGCAAATGCGAAATCGATTCCAATTTCTGAAGCCATTACACGTCGTTTTGATGACTTAGATACCATTTACAATTTAGGTAAATTGGATCTGAACATCTCTGGTTGTATGAATGCGTGTGGTCACCACCATGTCGGTAATATCGGTATTTTAGGTGTAGATAAAAAGGGTGCTGAGTTCTATCAAATCACTTTGGGTGGTAATGCCGACCATGATGCATCAATTGGTGACATCTTAGGCCCATCATTTGCAGCCGAAGTTGTACCAGACATCATTGAAGAAATCTTAAATACTTATCTAGACCTTCGTGCAGAAGGCGAAGAGTTTATTGATACTTACCGCCGTGTTGGCATCCAACCATTTAAGGAGCGTGCATATGCTTAATACAGCACTACAAGTCCTCTCTAAAGATGGCTCGATTGCAGACAATACTTACCAAGTCATTGGTGAAGATGGTGTGTTGCCACAAGGTGACGTGGTTTTAACAGTTGAGCAGTTAGATCAACTTGCGAATGTGTCTGGTAAAAAAGCACTTTTCGTCACGGTGGATGCTTCACCTGAAACCAATGAATTCCCGCTTGACCAGTTAGATGCTATTTTCATCGAATTTGCCGGTTTTAACGATGGTCGAGGTTACTCATTTGCTGCATTGTTACGTCGCCAAGGTTTCCAAGGAGAACTACGTGCGACAGGTGATGTATTCAAAGACGTGTTGAACTACATGAAGCGTTCAGGTTTCGATACTTTTGTAGTGAAAGAAGGTAAAGATATTGCTGAAGCTGCTGCTGGTTTAGGTGATTTTACCAATCCATACCAAGCTTCAACTGCAGTTCCGCAAGCGCATTATCAAACTGGTGCTTAAGTGCCTTGATCTATAAAAAAGCCTCCATTCGGAGGCTTTTTTATAGATCGAAATACTTTTAATGAGTGATTATTCATTTTTAAGCTGGCAATTGACCATCCATTTAATACCGAACTGATCGGTAAATGCGCCATACAGCGCACCCCAAAAGGTCTTTTTGAGAGGCATTTCTATAGAGCCTCCTTTGGACAAGCCATCAAACAGTCGTTTGGCTTCAGCTTGTTCACTACTGTCTAAATTTATCGAAATATAATGATTGCTGCCTACTGTAAAGGGTTGATTGGATTGCGCACAGAATTGTTCGTTGACATCTGAGGCCATCAGCACGGTAAATTCATTGATCGACAGGGAAATATGCATAATCTTTTGCAGTTCTGTATCGGATAGTGAAATGCCTTCCTCAGCAGGCATTTCACCATAACGCATCACATTGAGGAACTCTCCACCAAATACAGAACGATAAAAATTAAAGGCTGCCTCGGTATTGCCTTGAAAATTCAAGTAGTGATTGAGCTGCATGGTGGTCATCCATTTTTATTATGTCGACATTTATTTTAAGAGCCTTGGCTGAGCTGTATGTGAACAATTTATGTCTAAAATGTAAGCATAAAAAATCCCTCTTACAGAGGGATTTTCAGTCTCCCTCCTTTATTAAAGGAGGGGTTAGGGGAGGATTAAAGAATATTCCCTCTAAATCGCCCTTTGTGAAGGGAGTCAGCAGAGCATTAAAGCAATTCAATCGCCACAGCAGTCGCTTCACCGCCACCAATACACAGTGCTGCAATACCGCGTTTACCACCTGTCCGTTTTAATGCATGGATCAGCGTTAATATAATGCGTGAACCTGTAGAACCAACTGGATGTCCAAGCGCACAAGCACCACCATTGATATTTACTTTTTCAGCATCTAATTTAAATTCATCAATAGGGCACATCGTGACCATCGCAAAGGCTTCATTGATTTCCCATAAATCTACATCAGCAACATTCCAACCCGATTTATCTAGAACTTTTTGAATTGCGCCTACAGGTGCAATGGTAAACTCGGACGGATGCTGAGAATTTGATGCATAAGCTACAATTTTTGCGAGCGGATTTAAACCTTTTGCTGAAGCTTGATCTGCTGATGTTAAAACTAAAGCAGATGCACCATCAGAAATAGAACTGGCATTGGCAGCGGTAATCGTTCCATCTTTAGCAAAAGCAGGGCGCAGCGTTGGAATTTTTTCGATATTAGCGTTAAAAGGCTGTTCGTCTTTATCGATAATCACATCGCCTTTACGACTCGAAACAGTGACAGGCACGATTTCGTCAGCAAAATATCCCTCAGTAATTGCAGTTTGCGCACGTTTAAGCGAGCGAATGGCGAAGTCATCCATTTGTTCACGTGTATAGCCTTTTGTGTTTGCCATATCCTGCGCAAAAGACCCCATGAGTCGGCCCGTTTCTGCATCTTCTAGGCCATCTAAGAACATATGATCTTTAACGTCACCGTGGCCCATACGGTAGCCAGCTCGTGCTTTGGTCAAAACATAAGGGGCATTGGTCATTGACTCCATACCACCTGCAACCACGACTTGAGCCGAACCTGCCTTAATCATATCTGCCGCTTGCATCACGGCCTTCATACCTGAACCACACAGCTTGTTGATGGTTACGGCACCAGTTGAATCTGGAAGACCGGCTTTACGCATCGCTTGACGGGCAGGACCTTGTTTCAGGCCAGCCGGAAGCACACAGCCCATAATGACTTCTTCAACATCTGTCGGTTGTAAACCCGCGCGTTCGATGGCTGCTTTAATCGTAACTGCGCCTAATTCTGGTGCAGTGACAGCGGCTAAACTCCCTTGAAAACCACCCATTGCTGTACGGGCACCATTCACGATGACGATATCAGTCATTACATGTCTCCATTTTCTTATACATTAATTTTTGAATACGTCAGCAGTATAAGTAAAATTGAACAGGAATAAAGCAAATTTAAAAGGCTGCTTTGGACTCACCGGTTCTCAAATTAGCAACTGGTTGGGTTTTCAAATCGTAAATGTCCCATTCGACTTAAGACTGCTCGGATCGGTTGAAGCGTTGATTTCGAACAGTAGTAGAAACTACCATTTGAACCATTGGGTAAACCGGAGCTAGCCTGAAAGGTTAGGCTCGGAATGTGTAAAGTCCCACGCCAAGACAGATCGCCATATTTTAAATTGAGTTTATCTTGCAGCAATATTTTTTCATTTGCGTCGACTTGACGGTTTTTATTACTGTCAATAAATATGATCAGACCACTGTTCCAGTTGTTAGGTTGGCAAAGTTTAAAGTTAAGACTAGAACAAATCACAATATTGGAATGATAAATAGTGGCCTGAGCCCGTGCGAATGCATTGTGATTCTGAATAGTCAATTTGATGTTATTCGCTTCTCGCTGCGCCATTAAATTGTTGAAATGTGGTAAAGCTATCGTCACGATAATGACCATAATCGCAATTGAGACCAAAAGTTCAAATAACGTAAAGCCGGTTTCTTTATTGTAAAGCATTGATTTAATCCAAAATTTAATATTATTTTTATATGTCTAATGTTATATGTGTTTTTAATGGCGATATTAATTTTGAGTATAGAATTTTATTACTCAATTTTAGATAAAGCTGTTAAAATGAAAATAGCAAGTGACAATAGGCGATTCACTGCTCAAAATTGAGTAAAAATTTACCGAATTACAACGGAAATTGTAAGTAATTTTGTCAATAATTTACTTGATTAGATTAATCAAGCACTTGGAAAAAGAAAAAAGTGTTTGTATGATTCAGCGTGAATAGCTTAAAAAAAAAACTGGGGTATAAGAAAGCCTATCTCAGGATAGCCAATTTTTCGGCTTGAGCTTGAACAACAATTGTTATCTCTGGAGGATAAATCCATGAAAATGAGTCGTATTGCATTAGCAATGCTCGTAGCTGCTCCTTTAGCAGCTGCAAACGCAGGCGTAACTGTTACTCCATTAATGCTTGGTTACACTTTCCAAGATTCTGAACACAACAACAGCCGTGGCAACCTTACTGAAGGTCCAGAGCTACAAGACGACTTGTTTGTTGGTGCAGCACTTGGTGTTGAATTAACTCCATGGTTAGGTTTCGAAGCTGAATACAACCAAGTTAAAGGCGATGTGGATACTGATTGGGGTGAGTACAAACAAACTCAAATCAACGGTAACTTCTATGCTACTTCTGATTTGATCACTAAAAACTATGACAGCAAAGTTAAGCCATATGTATTGTTAGGTGCTGGTCACTACAAATACAAATTTGACGAAGCTGCTGCTCGTGGTTTAGGTGCTGACCGTGGTACTACTGAAGAAGGTACTTTGGGTAATGCTGGTCTAGGTGCTTTCTGGCGCTTAAACGATGCTTTATCTCTACGTACTGAAGCTCGTGCTACTTACAACATTGATGAAGATTTCTGGAACTACACAGCTTTAGCTGGTCTTAACGTAGTTCTTGGCGGTCACTTGAAACCTGCTGCTCCTGTAGTTGAAGTTGCTCCTGTAGCTCCAGTTGCTCCAGTTGCTCCAGCTCCTCAAGAGTTGACTGAAGATCTTAACATGGAACTTCGTGTGTTCTTTGATACAAACAAATCTAACATCAAAGATCAATACAAACCTGAAATCGCTAAAGTTGCTGAAAAATTAGGTGAATACCCTAATGCTACAGCTAACATCGAAGGTCACACAGATAACACTGGTCCACGTGCTCTAAACGAACGTTTATCACTAGCTCGTGCTAACTCTGTTAAATCTTCACTTGTTAACGAATACAACGTTGACCCAGCTCGTTTATCTACTCAAGGTTTCGCGTGGGATCAACCGATCGCTGACAACAACACTAAAGAAGGCCGTGCTATGAACCGTCGCGTATTCGCTACGATTTCTGGTAGCCGTACTGTAGTGGCTCAACCTGGTCAAGCTCAATAATTTGAGTTTAACTTCGGTTAGAAAAAAGCGGCTCTTTTGAGTCGCTTTTTTTTGTTAAAAAATTAAAAAAGAGACTTAAATTTGGCTAAAAGGCACTAACCAAAATGCCTTATTAACTTTTGAATAATCGTAGGATGTAAATGGATACATCTATTCAAAGGTTATAAAGCATGTAAAAATTCAAATTATTTGTATATTAATTAATCATTTGTTTACCTGAGAGCTTTAGTTTAACATGCACAGTTTGTGTTTTTATTTTTTATAAAATTAATAATAAACAATTATTTACATTTGTCTTATCTACAATTTATAAAAAATGAATATTTATATTTTTCATTAAAAAAATATTATCATCGGGATTCATGATGCAGTTAAGAATTATTCTAAATATAATAATGATTCTTATTCAAACAAATTAAGCGTTCAATAATGATCAATTTTCCAAAAACTCATTTAGTCCGTGCGATTTCAATCGCGATCTTAGGGGTGGGCACATCTGCAGTAGTAAATGCAGCAGAGCGAACCGTGCTTGAAACAATTGAAATTGAGGTACCTGCAGAAAAGCAACTTGCAAATGGTAAGTTGAAAGCGCAGACAGAACTTGGTGCTTTGGGAAATAAAAAAATTGTTGATACGCCATTTAGCGTTGCTGCATATAGTGAAAAGTTAATTGAAGAACAGCAGGCTACGACTGTTGGTGAAGTATTAAAAAATGATGCGAGTATCCGTATTACCACCAACCAAGGTCATATAAACGAAAACTTTAATATTCGTGGCTTTGACATCAATCACGATGATATTGCATTGAATGGTATGTACGGTATGGCGCCTTATGGACGCGTACCGACTGAATTTCTAGATTCGGTAACGGTTTTAAAAGGCCCGAATGCCTTGGTTGCAGGTATGTCGCCTGCTGGTGGGGTCGGTGGTGTGGTCATCGCTAAAACTAAGCGTGCAGATAAAGAAAAAACTCAAGTTTCAGCTTCAATGGAAGAAGGTGGTTTTTACCAATCAGGTTTTGACGTTTCGCGACGTTTTGGTGCTGAAAAAGAATTTGGTCTAAGTGTGAATGGTGCTTATGGTCAAGGTGAGCACATTATTGAAGGCATGGAAGATAAACATGCATCAGGTGCAATTGCTGCAGACTATACAACGGATAAGTTAAAACTTAATTTTGATGCCTATGCGGTACGTGATGATCGTAATGGTGGATCACCTGCGATGGTCGCGTTCGGCGTGAAAGACGCACATGGTCATATCTATAATGGCGTACTTGATGCGCCTAAAGGCGATACCAATTATTTTAGTAATTTAGAAGGTCATACAGATAGTGAGTTTGTAGGATTAAGTGGTGAATATGCATTTACACCTGATTTAAATGTGTATGCAGGTGTAGGGCATATTGAAAAGGCCTATAGCGGACACATTTTTGGTACGCGTCTTATCGTAGGGCAAGCTGATGGTCATGCTACTTCACAGTACTATCGTACAGGGTCATCTGAGTCGATTACATCAGCCAATACAGGTTTCCAATATAAGTTTAATACAGGTGCTGTAAAACATGCCTTAAATGTAAGAGCTGACTACTTGACCAAAGAAACAGATCAGCATGTGAAAGCGACGCAAGAGAATATTGAGTCAACCAATTTATATGATCCTAACACCACTATCGGTATGCCTTCAGCTTATCCTGTGGTTCAACCAAACTTAGACAATAAATATGTCAGCTATACGGTGTCTGATCAGATTTCGATGTTAAATGATAAATTGCAGCTGATTGTTGGTGCACGCTATCAGGATATCGATACCAAGAATTTACAAAGAAAGACTGGCTATCAAGATGATAAAATTTCGCCAAGCTTAGGTGTCGTGGTTAAACCTTTTGGTGAGAATCTTTCTATTTATGCAAACTATGTAGAGGGACTTTCTGAAGGGGTAACGGTGAATAACGTTGCAGATGCCAACAATAATGTCACCTTTGCGCCATTCCAAACCAAACAATATGAATTGGGTGCAAAATATCAAGTAGGTTCTTGGTTGAATACATTTGCCCTTTATCAAATTGAAAAACCATCGACCATGGTATCTTCATATTCTGATGGTCAACCCAATAGTACAATCAATCAAATTACCACAGATGATGCAGAAACACGTTCACATGGCGTGGAATGGGCATTTTCAGGAGAGATTTATACAGGTCTAAATCTGATGGGTAGTTTGGCTTATATCGATGCTGAATATACCAAAGCAGCGGTGAAAAATGGTGTAACTAATCAAGGCAATACGGTATATGGTATTCCTGACTTTACCGCAACGCTTGGCTTAGATTATGCGGTACCTTATGTAGATGGTTTAAATGTGAATGCGCGTGCAAATTATGTGAGTGAACAATATTTAAATGAAACTAATAGTCTTAAACTACCAGACTATACAATCTTAGATTTAGGTGCGCGTTATAAAACCAATTTGGGTGGTGTAAATACTACATTCTTAGCCAATATTGCTAACGTGACTGATGAGAAATATTGGGAAGGTACATTCAACTCAGGTTATGCCTTAGTGGGTGGTCCACGTACCTATAAAGTCGGCGTGACTTTTGATTTCTAAGTTAGTTTAATTTTTTTTAATATAAAAAGCCACCTATTTAAGGTGGCTTTTTTGTTGATGAGTGATTCACGGAATATATTGCTTCACCACACCGTCATCGAGGAGTTGTTGGAAATGCTCAACCACACTTTGTTGAATATCTCGGTACTCAATGCCCAATTCTTTTTTACTTTTTTCAGCATTAAAGTAAATCGGGTAACCCATATTCAGTTCAACAAATTTACGAGGGAAGCCTGCAAGAGGGCCAAATGCCTTAAAGGCAAACTTCGGTAAGGTATTGCGCGGAAATGGAAATTTATTCCCAAAATGTGCGCGCAATAATTTGCCCATGTCTAATAGGCTTAATGTACCACCACTAATTATATAACGTCCGCTCGCTGAGGGATTGAGAGCTGCTTGTACGTGCGCATCGGCAACATCGCGAACATCGACGATACCATTCCACATTGGTGGAACACCGGCCAAAGTCATACCATTGGCAAACTGTTGTAGCACTTCAACGCTTCCTGACTGTGTTGATGCTGTTAAAGATGGCCCCATGACCAGTGCAGGATTAACACAGACTAGATCCCAACGGTTTTGTGCTTTTTGCATTTCCCACGCTTTGCGCTCAGCCATTACTTTTGAATATGGATAAGGCTGATGAGTTTCTGAACTGGAGGTATTCCAATGCGATTCATCAAATTCATTATGCTCGGTCTGTAGAATATCAATGGCATCACCATAGGTTGATGCGATACTTGAAGTCACGACAACACGTTTTACTGACTCAGTTTTATTGACACTGTTGAGCACATTTTCAGTGCCTAAAATAGCCGGTTCAATAATATCTTTTATTGCGTCTTTATAATTGGTGACGACAAATGGAGATGCCATGTGGATCACAATGTCACAACCTTGCATGGCTGAATCAAATGCACCTTCATCCAATAAATTTGCTTGAAACAGTTTTAAAGTGCCAGTTGTATCAGCTGCAATTTTTTCGAGGTGTGCAAAACCTGATGTTTTATTCAGATCGCGAACAGTGGCATGCACTGTATGGCCTAATTCAAGTAGGTTCTTAATGACCCAACTGGCAATATAGCCTGTCGCGCCTGTGACGAGTATCTGTTTTGTTGTCTTGCTATTCATATTCTTCAACTTTAATAGACGCATTTTTTTATCATATTGAGAATATTTAGTTTTGTCTTTGATTGATTTGAAAAAATATATGTTGATGATTGGGTTTAATGCGCACTAAATTCAGCAGAGAATGCTGTAAAAGTACTTTTTTATTGATCTTAAAAACGTAAATATGGGATGAATGTTGGATAGATGTATATTCTTATGAGTATGGATGCAAAATCTCACAGAAAAATGGACAAAGAGTCATATCTAACTTGTGCGCTTTAATTTAAAGCCTAGATCTTAGGTCTTGGTTTTTTATTTCGTATAACCTCTATGATGTTAAATAGGCTTCAAAAGCCACCCATGAATGACATTAATCTGATGCTGTATAGCATCTATTAAATGAGGTGAATTTTCGATTGTCCATGTTTCATCGCACCAGTCACAAGCGTCATAGAGGTCACCTATCCATTCGGGATAGTAAGCTATGTTATTTTCAAGTCCTCTTGGTGCATCAAGGAACCCTTTTTCTAAATTACTAAAAATTTTACATAGCTTAAGAGGGTTTAAATTACCATTTTTATAGTCAGCTAAAACATCTAAAAAGAATTTAGCTGCCAATATTTCGGCTTCTAAACAATTGGATGAAAATTCAGAATCTTTTATCTGTATTACACTGAGTAATAGTGGTTCATAATTAGGATATAGTTCAAGTAATTCAGCAGGAGTATTTTCATTGTTATCAATATATTCAATTAATTTTTTCTACTTTCTGAGTAAGAATATTCTCCATAATAAAGTTCTATATAACGCTTTTAATGTCATTGATTATTCCAACTGATTCTTGATTTTCTCTAAAATTAGCATAATACACGTGATGCGAAGTTGAAAAAATTGATACTATAGACTTAATTTTTATATATTTTTTAAATTTAAAGCCTAGATCTTCGGTCTAGGCTTCTTCATTTCGTATAACAGCCATTATGTTAAATAGTTTATTTCTATTAGCTTCTGTAAAGCTCAATAGTAAATTAAGCTAGTTTCTTAATGTGACAGAACCTTATTATTTGCAGGAATGTATTTGAGATTTTGGTAAGTAGATCACAAATTATGGAACAAAGAACAAAACGTAAGAGAATTAAAGAAGGTGATGTGATTGCAATTAATTTGGGGAATCTAAGCTATGGCTATGGCATAGTTTTAAAATCTCCATTGGCAGGGTTCTACAATTTACAGACGAAAAATTTAGAATTGAATGTTAATTTCATAACATCACATTCGATTTTGTTTAAAGTACCTGTCATGAATTACGCATTTAAATCCGAGAAATGGCATATTATTGGGAATGTAGAATTAAATGACGATTTAAAACAGAAGGTTTACTTCTTTAAGCAAGATATGTTTGATCATTCAATTTCTATTTATTATGAAGATGGAACTGAAGGTATCGATATTCCAGCAACATATGAAGAAGTAAAAGATTTGGAACGTGCTGCTGTATGGGATCCTGAACATGTAGAAGATCGTTTAAGAGATCATTTTAATGGTGTTCCGAATGAGTGGGTTAAACAATTACGCCCTAAACCCTCTGCATCTTAAAATTAACATAATACACGCTATACGAAATCCTATTTTTATTTGATATAAATCGTTGCTTTATGCTGGTGCGAAAAACCCAGACATCACCGAGTGGAATTTTTTTTGATTCTTCATGTTCCGCGACTATTATTTAATCAATGTTCCAAGGTTTTGTTTAATGATATAGCAAACAAAAATGTCTAGCTAAAATAAGCATAAATATCCTAGTCGTTATTCATTCTGAAGATAGACAAATAACAGGATTGGGGCGTCATTGACGCCTTAAATTCACGTACAATATTGACTAATTTGTAGGTATAGATCCTGCCTTATCAGATGATTCTGTTCTCCCGTTAAATATTGGCATACACATGGCGCAAGTAAAGAAATCTTTTCCGCAGCAAAAATCGGAATTACATGCACGAAATCTGCATCGCAGTCGTTACGATTTTCCTCAACTCATTAAGAGTTGTCCGGAACTTGCACCTTTTGTCAGCCCAAATAAATATAATGATTTATCGGTAGATTTTTCTGATCCACACGCTGTGAAAATGCTCAATAAAGCATTGCTTAAGCATTTTTATGGCATTCAATATTGGGATATTCCCAAAGATTTTCTTTGCCCGCCTATTCCGGGCAGGGCTGATTATATTCACTATTTGGCTGACTTGTTAAGTGCCAACAACAAAGGGCAGATTCCAACAGGACACACCGTTCAAGTCTTAGATATTGGGGTTGGTGCGAACTGTATTTATCCGATTATTGGTCATCGCAGCTATGGCTGGAAATTTGTAGGCTCAGACATACATGCTGCATCGGTTAAAAGTGCTCAATTTATTGTGGAGGCAAATCCGAATCTGCGTAAAGGCATTCGGATTCGATTGCAGAAGGCAGCGAATAATATTTTCAAAGGGGTGATTAAACCTTCAGATCGTTTTGATTTGACCATGTGTAATCCACCATTTCATGCCTCGCAAGATGAAGCCAACGCGACAGCAACGCAAAAATTAAGAAAACTGGGCAAGCCAGTTGATCGGAGCAAGGTGGTATTAAACTTTGGCGGTCAAAAGAACGAACTCTGGTGTGATGGCGGCGAAGAGCGATTTGTCTGCCAAATGGTACAAGAGAGCATCCAGTTTGCTGAACAATGTCTTTGGTTTAGTACGCTGGTTTCCAAGAAAACAACATTGCCTGTGCTCTTAAAAGCCATAGCGAAGAGCGGTGCAGTGGATGTAAAAACGATTAAAATGACACAGGGACAAAAAGAAAGCCGTTTTGTCGCTTGGACTTTTTTAGATTCAAAGCAGCAGCAAGCATGGAAGAATGCACGTTGGACTTCAGCTTAAGCCTGTCTTATTTGGAAATGTTCACCTTGCTCTTGACTGCAATGCATAGGGTATCAATATAAAGTTTCCCATAGCGATAAGCACAGTGTGTTGAATCAATCTGGAGATATTTTTGCTAAACAAGACGCATTGTTAATTGTTACAAAAAACAGCATACAGCGATTTTTGATTATTACGTGTTCTAAATGCATTGAATATTCTGCAAGGGCTTCTTTTATATGTGAAAAATGCGCGGAATTGAACTGCAAATGCGTATGTTTATCATTTAAATTATATAAAAATCATAAGCTTACAAAAATTATATTTTGCATTCATTTTGAAACTTGTCCATAATATTTGAAAAGGGTATGGAGTGAAGAAAATGCGTGGCAATCCAGAAGTCGTAGACTACTTAAATATGCTGATCGGTGGCGAACTGGCTGCTCGTGATCAATACTTAATTCATTCCCGTATGTATGAAGATTGGGGCTTAAGTAAAATCTTTGAACGTATCGATCATGAAAGCCAAGAAGAAGGCTCACATGCAGATGCATTGATTCGTCGCGTATTGTTCCTTGAAGGAACGCCGAATATGAATCGTGATGATATTGAAGTCGGTACAGACGTTGTGACTTGTTTAAAAGCGGATTTGGCGCTTGAATATCATGTTCGTGAGAAACTTGCACAAGGCGTAAAATTGTGTGAAGAAAAGGGTGACTATGTGACCCGTGATATGCTCCGTCAGCAAATGTCAGATACTGAAGAAGATCATACTTACTGGCTTGAAAAGCAAATGCGTTTGATCGAACTTATTGGTCTTCCAAACTATATTCAGTCTCAAATGTAATTTAAAAAATATCCAAAAAACTCAGCAGAAGCTGGGTTTTTTATTGGGCCATGAAAACTATTGTTGTAGTTTTTTAATATCTGCCAAGACTTGCGCCGCATGTGTCTGTGTATTCACACTGGTGTAGTGATAAACAATAATGCCTTTCGGATCAATCAGAAAGGTTTCACGTTTGGCAACTTTCAAAATCCCTAAGTTTCGTACAATACCTAACTGTGTCGCCAGCTTATGTTGGAGGTCGGCAAGAATTGGAAAGGGAAGTCCGAGTGCTTTAGAGAACTTTTGATGTGATGCAACATCATCTAAGCTTGCACCCAAAACAACCGCATTACTTTTTAAAAATTGTGGATATAGGGTTTTAAATTGATTGGCTTCTTCTGTACAACCGGGTGAGTTGTCTTTGGGATAAAAGTACAGAACGAGCCATTTCCCTTGATATTGCTTCAGTTCGTGCCATTTTTCATTTTGATCTTGCAATTTAAAGTTGGGTGCGGGTGTGCCTACCCATTGTTTTTGTTTGTTTTGACTGGTGCTGAGTATTGATGTTTCAGCAACTGTGATTTGGGTAGTTGCTATTAAAGCACATGTCATGAAACAGATTTTTAGCAATGAAGAAACTTTCATAGAGCATCAGTTTATATTGTTCTTTATCTGATCTTAGCAAATTTTAAAGCGCTGTAGGCTAGCTGATTTTATATTTATCAAAGTCGATTTCGAATGTCTTTTGGCAAACCGGTTGATGTGCTGAAATGCCACTATCAAACGTGCTCTGAACTTTTATACTATTTGGAATCGTTTAATTTTTGAGTTTGCATTGAAACAACAGATTTTACTTATTACTGGATGGGGCGGCGGTAGTAAATTACTTGCTCCTTTACAGCAGGCATTGATCACCCAAGGTTATCAGGTCGAATTATGGAATATTTTTGATGCCTTAAATCTAGCAGTGCTCGAACAGAAAGTTGAATTGGCGAAGCAATTTGATGTGATTATTGGCTGGTCACTTGGTGGTCAATTGGCGACGATTTTGGTAGATGAAATTCAAAAAAAATATCAACAACAAAAAGTGCTGATCACACTTGGCTCAAATCCAAGTTTTGTGGCTCATGAACAGTGGCCTGCTGCGATGGATCAAACCAGTTTTCAAAGCTTCAAACAATCTTTCGAGCAGGATGCAATTTCGACCCTAAAAAAGTTTGGTTATATGGTTTGTCAGGGCACTGATAGCAGCAAGCAAGATTTCATCACCTTGCAAAGTTTGATTCAAGCGCAAAATTTAGATGTGCTTCGAGCAGGATTGAACTGTTTGGAGAAGCTTAATAATGTCAGTATCTTGAAAAATTACACTGGTCATCAATACCATTTGTTTGCTAAGCAAGATTTTTTAGTTAGTTACAAAGTTGAACGCTTACTGCGTAATTTAGCTGTAAAGTTTTTGGAGAGTGAATTGGTTTCTGGCTCACATGGCTTTCCATTGTTTCAATCTGAAGTCATAAGTTGCAAAATCTGCCAATATTTAAAGAAAATAGAACAAATCTCTGAATAGCTGGGCTTTATGGCAATTTATTTTTCCTTGCCGTGGGTTTAACATCTTGCCACATTGATGTTTAAGCCTGATACATGGAGTGAGGGATGGCCAATTTAACCGATCTACAATTTGATCAGCAGCATATTTGGCATCCCTATACATCGATGACTCAGCCCCTTCCAACGTTTAAAGTGAAACGTGCGCAAGGGGTAATGATTGAGCTTGAAGATGGTCGTCAATTGATTGATGGTATGTCTTCATGGTGGTGTGCGATTCATGGTTATAACCATCCCGAGTTAAATCAGGCAGTGACCGATCAACTGCAACAGATGTCTCATATCATGTTCGGTGGATTGACGCATGATCCCGCGATTCAACTGGCTAAATTACTGTTAAAAATCACCCCGTCCAGTTTAGATAAAATTTTCTTTGCCGATTCAGGTTCGGTTGCTGTCGAAGTAGCCTTGAAAATGGCAGTGCAGTATTGGGCGTCTTTGCATCAACCGAATAAAACCAATTTTGTCACACCGCGTTCTGGCTATCATGGCGACACTTGGAATGCGATGTCGGTTTGTGACCCTGTGACGGGCATGCATCAAATATTTGGTTCCAGTTTACCCAATCGAATTTTTGTTCCTGCGCCGCAAATTGGCTTTGACCAAGCGTGGAATTCAGCGGATATTGCTGAACTAGAAAAGACTCTGATTGAACAGCATGAAAATATTGCGGGATTGATTCTTGAGCCGATTGTACAAGGCGCAGGAGGTATGCGTTTCTACCATCCTGAATATTTGCGTCAAGCTAAATTACTCTGCGAAAAATACAATATCTTGCTGATCTTCGATGAGATCGCGACAGGTTTCGGGCGTACAGGAAAACTCTTTGCTTGGGAATGGGCCGCAGTTGAGCCAGATATTATGTGTATTGGTAAAGGACTGACAGGCGGTTATATGACCTTGTCTGCAACCCTGACTACGCAGAAAGTCGCGAATACGATTAGCCAAGGCGAAGCCGGCGTGTTTATGCATGGCCCAACCTTTATGGCAAATCCTTTGGCTTGCGCTGTGGCTGTAAAAAGTACCGAACTGCTGCTGTCTCGAGATTGGCAAGCGAATATTCAACGTATCGAAGCTCAATTAAAGTTTCATTTACTAGCACTTTCATCGCTTGAACATGTCAAAGATGTGCGAATACTTGGTGCTATTGGTGTGGTGGAATTGACCTTTAATGTCGATATGAAAACGCTACAACAGGAGTTTGTTCGTCGTGGTATTTGGATTCGTCCATTTGGGAAACTGGTTTATGTGATGCCACCCTATATTATTTCTGAGTATGAATTAAAAATTTTGCTAGAACAAATGGTTGAGGTGGTGAAAAACATGGGGCAGTCGGTATGAATCTGCTTAGCCATTTTTCAGATCAACTTGATCAACTGAAACAGCAAGGCAACTTACGTCAGTTCACTTCTAATCTTCAGCATGATCATTGCATCAGTATTCACGATCACACTATGTTGAATTTAGCGTCAAATGACTATTTAGGTCTGGCTTCAAACCTACATCTACGTGAACAGTTTTTTGATGAAACCCCGAACGCACAGCGTTGGATGAGTTCATCCTCTTCGCGGTTACTGACGGGAAACTTTCCTGAATATGAACAACTTGAATCAACATTAAGTGATGCCTTTCATGGTCGATCTGCACTGTTATTTAACAGCGGCTATCACATGAATATCGGGATTTTACCTGCACTGGCAGACAGTAAAACCTTGATATTGGCGGATAAGTTAATTCATGCCAGTTTGATTGATGGCATCCGATTATCGACTGCGAAATATGTACGTTATCGCCATAATGATTTGGCGCATCTTTCTCAGCTTTTATGCAAATATCATGAAGATGAGGCTTTTGAGCGGATCATTGTGGTGACTGAATCGATTTTTAGTATGGATGGTGATGAAACCGATTTGGCTGAATTGGTACGGATCAAAAAACAATTTCCTAAAGTGATGTTGTATGTCGATGAGGCGCATGCAATCGGTGTACGCGGTGAGCGTGGTTTAGGCTGTGCTGAGCAATATCAAGTTATTGATGATATTGATCTTTTAGTTGGGACATTTGGTAAAGCACTGGCTTCAATAGGGGGGTATCTCATCTGTCATTCGATTATTCGTGACTATTTGATTAACTCGATGCGACCGTTGATTTTTAGTACTGCACAGCCTCCAATCTGTATGGCGTGGACAGATTTTATTTTCAAGAATGTTTTAAATTTAAAAGCAGAGCGTCACCATTTACAGCAAATCAGCCAGAATTTGCAACAAGCGGTGCAAGACAAAGGTTTTGATTGTCCATCTACGTCACATATTGTGCCCGTCATTATTGGCGAATCGAATAAAACTGTTGCCAAGGCTCAAGCTTTGCAAGCGGCAGGTTTTTATATCATGCCTGTACGTCCACCCACTGTGCCGCAGCATAGTTCGCGCTTACGCATTTCACTCACTGCTCAGATTACACAAACTGATTTGGATCAGTTGACTCAATTGTTGTGAGTGACTTGTGAATAATTTTGAGATTGATAAATCCCAAGTGGCGTTACGCTTTGCTCAGGCAGGGCACAGCTATGCTGAACATGCCGTAGCACAAAAAGAGATTGCTCAACATTTATTTGAGTTGATGCAGCAGTATTGTCCAAAGTTGCAAAATCATCCTGTGGAAACGCTTTTTGAAATTGGATGTGGCTCGGGGTATTTAAGCCATTTAATGCTGGAAAATATGCAAATCAATCGTTTGGTTTTAAATGATCTATATGCAGAAATTCAACAGCATTTTCAGTCAAGTCCGCAGATTCAGTACAGACTTGGAGATATCGAACAACTTGAATTTCCACAGCATATCGACTTGATCGCATCGAGTTCAGCTTTGCAATGGGTAGGGAACTTTGCGGGCATTGTCGAAAAAGCCTTTCAAAGTTTAAATCCAGAGGCATATTTTTGTTTTTCGACCTTTGGACAGCAGAATTTACAGGAAATAAAAGCTTTGACTGGGCAGGGTTTGGACTACCTCGATATCGACATGCTTCAAGCTATATTAAGTCAAAATGGTTTTGAAATTCTGCATCTTTCAGAGCAGACAGCGGCATTATATTTTGATCATCCAAAGCAGGTTTTGCAGCATTTAAAAGCGACAGGTGTGACTGCGACAGCCTCACATTTTCGTTGGACGAAACAATCGCTCTTTGATTTTTATTCAGCATATCAACAGTTTTCTTTGCGTGATGAAACTGGGCAGATGCGTTATACACTGACCTATCATCCGATTTTTTGTATTGCACGGAGAATGCCATGACAGGGCAAGTTTATTTCATTAGTGGGATCGATACAGGCATCGGTAAAACATATACCACAGGCTATTTGGCTAAAATATGGAATGAGCAAGGGGCGCGAACGATCACGCAAAAGTTGATCCAAACAGGCAATGTCGATATTTCTGAGGATATAGAACAACATCGTCAAATTATGGGTACAGGGTTGTTGGTCGAAGATGAAACCAAACTCACGATGCCTGAAATATTTAGTTATCCTGCATCGCCACATCTCGCCACCAAAATCGATGGACGTGACATTGATTTTGCTAAAATCGAATACGCGACAAAACGTTTAACTGAAAAATATGACAACGTTTTACTCGAAGGTGCGGGTGGGTTGATGGTGCCATTAACCACGGATCTTTTAACCATCGACTATGTTGTAGAGAAAAAATATCCCGTTATTTTGGTGACATCAGGTCGTTTGGGCAGCATTAACCATACGATTTTAAGTTTGGAAGCACTAAAAAGTCGTGGCTTGGCACTTTATGCACTGGCTTATAATTTAAATCATGAATCGCAAGATGCATTGATTTCTAAAGATACTGCTGAATATTTAAAAGCATATTTAGCCAAACACTTTCCAGAGGCGTTATGGATTGATGTTCCTGTATTGGCATAATGGGCTAACTCTTTATATTAACAATGATTGGGCGTATTTATGACGGATCATGCGTTTATAGAACTTGCGATTCAACTTGCGAAAGAAAATATTGAGCAAGGTGGTCGGCCATTTGGTGCTGTGATCGTTAAGCATGGCGTTGTGGTGAGTACAGGGGTGAATCAAATATTAATCTCGGGCGATCCGACATCTCATGCCGAGTTAAATGCATTAAGACAAGCCGCACAAAATTTAAATACGACGTCTTTGAAGGACTGTGTCGTTTATGCGAGCGGACAACCGTGTCCAATGTGTTTGGCAGCTCTGCGAATGGTTGGAGTTGAAAAAATTGTATATGCCTATTCAAATGCTGATGCAGAAGCCTATGGCTTATCTACAGCAGAGATTGCCGAAAAATTAAGACATGAACCTCATGAACAGCAAGGGTTGAGTTTTAGTCAGTTAAAGCCAAACTGTGATCATGAGCTATATGAATTTTGGAAGCAGAAAAATACTTAATAAATAATAAGAGTTTCTTTCTGAGTCACTAACTGTATAGATTTCTGTGAAGAATTAAAAAAGCCAACTGAGGTGATCAGTTGGCTTTATTGTTGGGGAGCAATTATTGATTTGCTGAGACCCCAATTTTTTTGACATTCAAACGTTGTGCTGCTGCCATCACCATAGCGACATCTTTATATTCTGTCATTTTGTCAGGTTGCACTTTGATCGTATCTTGATCTGCTTGTTGTGCAACACCAGCAAAAAGTGTTTCTAAAGCTTGCTTATTGGCAACGGGTTGACCATTCCAAAATAATTTACCCTGCGCATCAATGCGTAAGGTGACCGGCTCAGGCGGCTTTTCATTGGTTGGCGGTGGCGTACCGTTTGGTAAATCAATATTGATCGAGTTATTTGGAATTGGAATTGTGATAATAAACATAATGAGCAAAACCAACATCACATCGATCAATGGCGTCATGTTGACGTCCAACATAACATCATCGTCTTTATCGGAACCGACATTCATTCCCATACCTTGTCCCTCATCCGATTATGGTGCGGCAACAGGAGTCGTGACAAAAGCAATTTTGCCAATTCCTGCTGCTTGTGTTGCACTAATGACTTCATCAATCGCTTCATATTTTGTCACCTGATCGCCACGGATATGAACTTCAGGTTGCGGACGCTTTTTAGCTTCCGCTTGTAGTCGACTGATCAGCGTATCTTTATCTGCAATGTATTTTTCATTCCAGAAGATATCGCCATTTTTATTGACAGCAATCTGAATATTGATCGGTTTAGTTTCATAAGGCGTGTTCTTTTCCTCAGGCAACTTCACCGGAACTGTATGGATTGCAACAGGTACTGTAATTAAGAAAATAATAAGCAGCACCAACATAATATCAACCAAAGGTGTTGTATTAATGGCTGAAATTACATCATCTTCGTCACCATCTGAATTGACCATCATTCCCATGGCTGATGCCTCTCTTATTTTGTGTCGTTATTATTGTTTTTGATCTCACCGCTTAAAAGTACGGTGTGTAGATCTGAACCAAAGGTACGAACATTATCTAGAACTGCTTTATTACGACGCGTTAACCAGTTATAGCCAAGAACTGCAGGTACTGCTACAGCCAAACCAATTGCCGTCATAATTAGGGCTTCACCGACCGGGCCTGCAACTTTATCAATAGATGCTTGGCCTGAAATACCAATTGCCGTTAAAGCATGGTAAATACCCCAAACTGTACCGAACAAACCCACAAATGGTGCAGTCGAACCGACAGTTGCGAGAAAAGCCAATCCACCACTTAAATGGCTTTGAATTTTATCGATAGCACGCTGGATTGAAATAGTCACCCATGTGTTGAAGTCGATACGTTCCAGCAGATTACCGCCATGTTTTTTAGTTGAATTAATGCCTTTTTCTGCAATAAAGCGGTATGCACTCGATTCGTCTAAGGTTTCTGCTGCGCTATCAATTGAAGCAGCATCCCAAAATTTAGCTTCGGCTTCTTTGCCTTGACGCTTAATTTTAGCTTGTTGAATAAATTTAGTGACCATGATGTACCAAGTTCCAATCGACATCAGGACCAAGATAAAGAGTGTCGATTTAGCAACGATGTCACCTTCACGCCATAGTGCTTCTAAGCCATACGGGTTATAGACTTCTTTGGTTGCTGTAGGCATTGGTGGCGGTGCAGGTGTATTTGTTGTAGTCGTAGTTTCTACTTGTGTTGTTGCAGTATTTGTAGATTCTTCAGCAAATGCTGCTTGCAGTGGGAGTAATGTACTTGTTGCTAAAACTGTAGCAGATGCAAAAATACGCGCAGATTTCATCATTTTATTCATTTATATTCTCCAAATTTTTGTAGATTCATTAATCAAGTTTAAATTCGTATTCAATATCAAACCAATCTTCAACTGGCTCACCATTTTTGAGTGCAGGCTTAAATGTACATAGGCTGAATGCTTTGCTAGCAGCCTTATCTAGAGATTTAGTACCACTCGATTTTTTGACCTTCACTTGTTTCGCACTGCCGTCAGGCCCAACCAATACAGAGATGCGGACAGTTCCTACTTCTTCTGCCATTGCAGCTTCACGAGGGTAATCTGGTTCTTTACATCCAACGCTTCCCTCAGATGCACCACGTGTTTCCCCAGCTGGTTTTGGAGCAGGGGCAGGAGCGGGTGCTGCCGCAGCGACTGGTGCAGGTGCTGCAACAGGGCTAGGAGATGGAGAGGCTGTAGGCGTAGGTGTTGAAACGGCTTTCACTGTTTGTGTTGGTGCAGCTTTTTCAACAACCTTTTGTTCAGGTTGAGGGTCGGGTGTTTTGAGCACTTCCTTAACGAGTTTTGGTAATTCAGGTGGTTTTTCAATTGGTTTCGGTTTTTCTGGCTCAGGTTTTTTATCTTGAATAATGATTAATTCAACAGGTTCTTCTACAGTTTTCTCACCTTTTTTGGACAGGCCAGTAATTAATCCGTAGAGTACAATGAGATGCAGAAGAATGACTGCCCCAATTCCGATCAGGCGTTTGCCGGAATTATTTTCTAATTCGGAAAAGCTTTTGCCCATTACTACTCCTGAAATGTGAGACAAACAATCAATAGTGAAATTGGCACTTGAGATATAAGTGTTTTTTGCATTTTTTATGTTTGACTAATTAATTAAATAAATAGTGCAAGTACGATTCCTATTGGAATCGTACTTGCAAATTTAGCTTTTAGAACTTGTAAGTACCGCGGACATAGAATGTACGACCAGTAGGATCGCTATAACGTGGGTCATAGCCATATTGGAAGTTATCTAAAACGTTCGATGCTGCAGGTTCTTCAGCAAAGATATTTTTGATACCACCAGTGAGCTCTAAGTTTTTAAATCCACTGTAAGTTGTTGCAATGTTATAAAGGGTGTAGTCAGGAACACGATGTTTGTCGAACTGTGCTTTCCCAGTTTGGTTTTGGTCGTCATAACCACGGAAGAACTGTTGTTCAAAAATCATTTTCCAGTTTTCATAACTCCAGTTTAGATTTGCTGTGTGTTTCCAACGTAAAACAGCTGGATCGTCATACACGCCAACTAAGCCTTCCCAAGCACCATCTTTTTCTTCTTGATAGTCATTTTTGATGACATAGGTACCATTAATGCCAAAGCCGAAACGACCTGTCGCGGTTAATGGTGAAAGATAATCTAAGCTAATGTCGATACCTTGAGTTTTAATACCCCCTGTATTCATTAGAATGGTATTGATGTATTCAATACGACCATCGGCACCACGCACGAATAATGAAGCATATTTCTCAGGATCTTCAAAAATTGAAGTTTCACCCACTTGGCCAACTAATTCGTCAATTTCAATGTTGTAATAATCAACAGCTAAAACTAAGTTTTTAATTGGTTCGTAAACAAAGCCGGCTGTAAATGTTTTAGATTCTTCTGGTTGAAGATCTGGGTTACCACCTTGCATACGGTAGAACTGAGTATTACATTCGGTTTGATATTGAGTTGAGGTTGGTTTACCGCCTGGGCAAAGGACAGGGTCGTTATATTTTGCGCCAGTGTAGGTTTTACTTTGTTGCGCATTAATTTCCCAAAGGCTTGGAGCACGGAAACCAGTACTGTAGGTACTACGGAACATAAGTTGCTTCATTGGTTCCCAACGAATACCGACTTTTGGATTGAAAGTGTCGCCAAAATCGCTGTAGTCGTCATAACGTGCTGCAAGTTGAGCTTCAATTGTTTTGGTAATTGGAATTTGAAGCTCAGCAAAAGCGGCAGTAATATCTCGGTCACCTTTACTCAGAGGTTTGTCAGGGTCAATACCACTACCTGGTACAAGGCGTACTAACTCAGAGTTTACTTTTGCTTCCCAATCTTGAGTTGTAAAACTTCCACCAAATGCAAAACCAACATCACCAGCTGGTAAGGTGTAAATCGGGCGGCTCACGGTAAAGTCAAATGTTGTGGAATCAAGTGTTGCTTCGTTTGTTGTACCACTCACATTTAATGAGGTCCAAACGTTAGCATCTGCAGATGGACCAAATGGGTTGATTGTGCCGTCATTTAATCCTTCTTGTAGTTTGTTACGATTTAAGTATCCACTAACAAAGCTATCTGATGCTTCGCCTTTTGCGTAAGTTACGCCACCGTTGATATCCCAACCGTATGCTTCACCTTCAAGTCCAGCAAAAATACGATGAGATTCATTGATAGATTGTGAAACACGGTTGCCCGCTTGAGAGCGTAAGTAAAGTTGTAATGGATCACCACTTAGACCATCAACACCAGGGGTAATACCCTCGCCTGGATAATATTGACTGCTTTTAGGAATCGTGACAGAGCGGCTGTAGACGTCTGGAGCAATAGATGTCGTCACTTTGCTTTTTGCATAGACATATTCACCAATAGCGTTGAAGTTATCGCTAAGTTTGATGGTTGCACGACCAATTGCAGACAAGTCCTCAGTTTCTGGCTGAATACCAATTAAAGCTTGCGTATTGAGGAAGCAGAGTCCGCCATCTTCAGTGACATTGGTTAAATTATTACAATTGGCTGCACCACCATACGGGTTCGCTAATACACCTTCAGGATTTCCGTCAGCATCTAAAGGCCCGCCGTTTGGATCAAGAAAGTTAGCAGGGAAGCCATTTGCTGAACCAGCATCGATACCTAACTCAGGTAGAAGGCCACCACGACGGCTGACTTTACGGTCTTTTGCCATAATTTCTTTGGCTTTACGGTAGTCAATTGCGCCATAAACGTTAAAACCTTGTTCATCTAAGTCGCCATAGCCACCAAAAATCGAAACATCGTATTCTTCGCCGCCTTTATCTTCTGGTTTGAGTAAACCACCGCTAATACCTAAGCCAGTGTATTGTTTTTTTGTAATAAAGTTAATTACACCTGCGATTGCATCTGCACCATAAATTGCAGAGGCACCATCACGTAAAACCTCAATACGTTCAACCATTGCAAGCGGAATAGTATTTAAGTTGGTCTCAGATGTACTAAATGGGCTATAAGCCAAACGACGTCCATTAAGTAAGACGAGGGTTTTATCTGATCCTAAGCCACGTAAGTTCGCTGTTGAGCCTGACGTATTACTTGCACCAACGTTTTGCGCTGTACTGTAGCCCGCTTGGTTCGCACTAATTTTAGTTAAGGCTTCTTCAGTCGTTGTAACCCCTTGTTTAGTTAATTCTTCAACTTTAATCACCGTAATAGGTGAAGAACTTTGAGCAGAAACTCCTTTAATGGATGAACCAGTCACAGTTACTTTGGCTACTTTCGTTGGCTTTACTGTTTCTTCTTCATTTGTTTCTGCTGCATGCGCTAAAGATAAACACAGCATACTTAAACTAAGAGTACTTAATTTAAGTATTGTTTTGCTAAATGGTGTGCCCCCCACAGATTTAGCATTTTTTTTCTCTTTCATAGTAAAAGTATTCCTTTTTGTTGTAGTTAGCGATATTGCTTGATTCTTTTTAAGCAATTCAAGTGCCAAATTTATATTTAAATTTTATTTTCAAATATAAAATACTGATAAATATCTACATTATTGAGTTTAAAGTGGAGAACTTTAAGATGAACGGTAAGTATATTTTTTTTAAAGCTATCCTTTTAATTAGGTTTTATCAGGAATTTAACTTTTGATCAAAATTTTTTTTAAAAACATGATTAGGTACAAATTAAACCTTAAAAAGTGTGAATTAATTCATATTTATGTGTTTGATTTATAAGATTAATCAGTGAAATAAATAAAAAATAAAAACATATAATTCATAGGTTTATATGCTGATTACTTGTCATTTCATCTGAAGGTGATCCATTATGAATCAGGAATGTATTATATTTGTGCAAAATATGCTTGGATGCGTTCAACAACAAGAGTTGAATTTTTGATAAAAACGAGCTTTACTCGGAAAGTCGCTATTATTATAAATTTATCTTAAAAAATGAATTTAAAAGGATATTTAATTCAGATAACTTTCAACCAAGGAGTGGTGGCATGAATTTCGCTTTATATTAATTACTGTATTAAGTTCTACGTTTAAAACTTAATTTAAACTGGTTCATTTTATTTTAGTAAAGGTGGCTTTATTTAAAGTCTGCTTGCGGCTTTGTATTATTAAAAAATCATCAGAAAGGAAAAGGTTTGGAAACTAGAAAATTTAAAATAGCGCTCCTTGCATTATTAATTTCAACAGGGATGATGGCCGAGGTTCAAGCTTCTGCACAATCGAATAAAGTTTTAAATATTGCATTTGAAGCACCGGATGATGGTTTTGATATGGTCAAAACCTATAATTATTATAGTGGCAATATTGCGGAAGCCATTTTTGAACCCTTATTGAAATATGACTATCTAGCACGTCCTGTTGTTCTTGTTCCAAATACTATTGAAGCGATGCCAAAGATTGAACAAGAAGGAAAAGTCTATACCTTCAAAATCAAACGAGGCATCCATTTTTCAGATGATCCAGCCTTTAAGGGAAAAAAACGCGAGCTAGTTGCGCAAGATTACATTTACGCGATTCAACGAATTTTAGATCCAGCTAACCGTTCTCCGACCTATTCATTTATTGATGGCAAAATCTTAGGAGGGGATGCGGTCGTTGCGGATGCAAAGAAGTCAGGAAAATTTAATTACAATGCGGCTATTGCCGGCCTAAAAGCGATTGATCCTTATACTTTGCAAATTACTTTGACGCGCCCTGACTATAATTTTCAATATATTTTGGCCTATGTTACGTTTGGTGCAATTTCAAAAGAAGTTGTTGAATTTTATGGTAATAAAATTGCACAACATCCTGTAGGAACGGGGCCGTATCAGCTCAGTAAATATGTGCCACGTAGCAAGATCGAATTGGTTGCAAACCCGAATTATCGTGGTTTTGTCTGGAATTTTAAATCGACAGGCACAGCTTGGGACAATCAGTTAGTCAAAGAAATGAACGGGAAGAAAATGCCACAAATTGGCAAGGTTTCCGTCAGTATTATTGAAGAAGAACAGTCACGGTGGTTAGCATTTAAAACAGGGCAGCTGAATTTTGATAAATTGACCTCAAATGCAGTACCGCAAGCCTTAGATTCGCAAAATAAACTTAAGCCTGATTTGCAAAAGCTTGGCATTAAGCATTATCCAAATAAAGATGCTGAAATCACCTACAGCATGTTCAATATGCAAGACCCGCTTGTCGGTGGTCAAAGCCTTGAAAAGATTGCGTTACGCCGTGCCATCAGCATGTCATACAATCAAGCTGAAGCGATTAAACAGTTATATCAAGGGCAGGCCGTAAAGGCTGAAATGTTTTTGCCTGAAGGTGTGAGTGGTTTTAATCCAAAATATCGCAGCAGTTTAGGATATAACCCATTGCTGGCTAATAAATTACTGGATCGATTTGGTTATAAGAAAGGTGCTGATGGCTATCGAACCTTGCCCGATGGTAAAGCGTTGACCTTAAAAATAAATACTGAAAATAGCTCTAAATCGGTGATTCAATCTGAGTTGTGGAAAAAAAATCTCGATGCCATTGGGATACGGGTACAGTTTAAGGTCAGTAACTTTGCTGATAATTTAAAAGAAGCGATGCAATGTAAATATATGATGTGGTCTGGAGCGTGGATTGCAGATTATCCTGAAGGGGAGAACTTTGCTCAATTACTATATGGGCCAAACTCAGGACAAGGGAATTTAAGTTGTTATCAATCTAAAGCTTATGACGCATTATATAAACAAGCAATTGTGTTGAAACCTAAAGATCGTGAACCTTTTTATGAAAAAATGAACCGTCAAATTGAAGCGGATAACCCTTGGATTATTCATTCTACACGGATTCGTAATTGGTTAATTCACCCTGAAATTCAGGGGTATAAAACACATCCAATGATGAACACCAGTTGGCAATATCTCGATATTCAGCCTAGTAAAAAATAATTGAGTCAGGATTACAATGAAGCGAAATTCGAATTTTACGCTAACCAAATTTGCTACAGCGTGTTTGATGGGGGGAGTGCTATTCAGTGCGATGCCGACATTAGCAATGGCAAATAATCCAGCAGATCCAAATAAAGTTTTACGTCATATTTTCCCTGTCGCAGAAACAGGTTTTGACCCAGTAGGCGTACATGATCTGTATTCTGCACATGTGAATACCTCAATCTTTGAAACCTTATATACCTATGACTATTTAGCATCACCGGCAAAGTTGGTTCCTAAAACGGCTGCGGCGATGCCAGAAATCAGTGCAGATGGTTTGACTTATACCATTCGCCTGCAAAAAGGCATTTATTTTGCTGATGATCCTGTATTTAAGGGCAAGAAAAGAGAGTTAACCTCGGCTGATTATGCATATACCTTTAGACGTTTAGTCGATCCACAACTTCGCTCACCAAACAGTTGGCTACTCGATGGCCGCATTTTAGGCATGGAGAAGGTTTTAGAAAAGGCGAAAAAAACAGGTAAGTTTGATTATGATGCGCCCATTGAAGGCATACAAACCCCTGATCGGTATACCCTTGTCATTCGTTTAAATTCTCCAGATCAAAACTTTCCAATGTTATTGGCTCATCAACCTGCATCGGCCATGGCACGTGAAGTGGTCGAAAAATATCGAGACAAAGCGGGTTTTGTGATGGGTAAACCTGTGGGCACAGGGCCATATATTTTGACACGCTGGACACCCGGCTCACGAATTATTTTAAAGGCCAATCCAAACTATCGTGGATTTGTCTGGGACTTCAAGGCATCAGATGCCAAAGATGAAAAGATCGTAAAAGCCATGCAAGGCAAAAAAATGCCGCAAATTGGCGTGATTGATATTCAGGTGATGGAAGAATCACAATCACGTTGGTTGACCTTTGCAAAAAATGAAGCGGATTTGTTGGTGCTCGATGGAGATTTGTCGGTACAAGCCTTAAAAGATGGAGAGCTAAAGCCTGAGTTGGCTAAAAAAGGCATCCAAATGTCGCGCATTTCTGACCCCTCTATCGACTATCACTATTGGAATATGCAAAACCCTGTGGTTGGTGGTTTTAGTAAAGAAAAAATTGCATTACGTCGTGCAATGGCGATGGCTTATTCAGCAGATAATCAAATCAAAATTTTGATGAATGGTGATGCACAAAAATTACAAAGCCCAATTCCACTCGGCGTTGTCGGCTATGACCCTAATTATAAATCGAGTATTCCATACTCAGTTAAAGCGGCAAATTTATTGCTCGATCGTTATAACTATAAAGTTGGCGCAGATGGTTGGCGTACTCAACCGAATGGTAAACCGCTAACGATTGAAATGACGATATCTGGCAATAGTAGCCGCAGTCAGCAGTTGGGCGAATTTTGGAAGAAAACTTTAGATAGCATCAAAATAAAAATGACAACAAAGTCGATGCCATTTGCAGAAGCTTTAAAAGCCGAAAAACAGTGTAAAACCATGTTTAAAGCATCTGCATGGATCGCAGACTATCCAGATGCAGACAATTTTATGCAATTGTTTTATGGCAAAAATATCAATGTCACCAACAACGGCTGTTCAAAAATACCTGAATACGACCGTTTATATGAACAGACGCAGCGTATGAAACCGGGACCGGAGCGTGATGCAGTCTATCGGAAAATGTCACGCATATTAGAAGTGTACATGCCTGTCCAAATTAATTATGCACGTTACCGTAGTGTGTTGTCGCAACCACGCGTGATTGGTTATAAAAAGCATCCAATTTTGGTAACAGAATGGATGTACATCGATATTGACCCGAAAAAATAAAATGGAACAAAACTGGAGAAATTATGAAAAATAAAGCTTTGAAACTCACCACCCTCAGTATGTTGATGATCGGCGCTAGCCAATTCGTTCAAGCCGAAGATTCAATACGGAGTACTTTGCCAAAGTTCCAAGCCAAAGAAATACCTGCGCTGTGTGATGCCAAAATTCAGCAAGTGAAAACAGATTTAGCAGCATTTGAGCAAAAAAAGATAAAAAATAATGCAAAAGCAGCACCTGTTTTGGCGGAGTGGGATCAAATTTTTGCCAAATTTGAAGATTTTTATGGACCAATCGGACTATATAGTAACGTCGATCCTGATGAGGCTTTACGTAAGGCTGCGGAAGATTGTGAAATTAAAATTATGGAGTTTCAAACTTCGGTTTATCAAAATCCAAAACTTTATGAGCAAATTAAAAAACTCAAAACCAATGACGAAATTGATAAAAAAATGCGTCAAGACATCTTGGATGGTTTTGAAAATACAGGGGTACAATTTACACCTGAAAAACGTGCTCGTTTGAAAGCTATCTTTGATGAATTAGCAAAAATTGAACAAGAATATGCTCGTAATGTACGAGATAATAAAGAAAAACTGGAGTTTACACCGGCGGAGTTGAAAGGCTTGCCAGACAGCTATATTTCGGGCTTAAAGAAAAATGAAAAGGGCAATTATTTGCTCGGTTTTGAATACCCAGAATACCGTCCATTTATGGAACTAGCAGAAAGTGATGATGCGCGTAAGCGTTACCAAACTGCATTCACGCGTCGTGGTACTGAGAAAAACTTAGTATTGTTAAAGCAAGCAATGGATTTACGTTATGAAATTGCGCAGCTCTTTGGCAAAAAAAGCTATGCCGAATGGGTGTTGCAACACCGTATGGCAAAAGACCCTGAAACAGTGAATAAGTTCTTAGCCGATGTTCATCAAACGGTGGCACCTTTAGAGAAAAAAGAAGTTGAGACTTTACGTGAGTTCAAAGCGAAAAGCCTGAAAATTCCACTCGAAAAAGCTGAAATCAATCGCTGGAGTGAGAGTTACTGGAGTGAAAAACTTCGCAAAGAAAAGTATCAAATCGATCAAGAAAAATTGCGTGACTATTTCCCAACCCAAGCATCTCAAGAATGGATTTTTGCCATTTCATCTGACCTTTATGGCATTGAATTTAAGCCTGCGAAAGTTGATGTTTGGCAGTCAGAAGTTGAATATTATGATGTAAAAGATAAAAAGACCGGTGAGCTGCTTGGTGGTTTATATATCGATAAATACCCACGTGAAGGGAAGTACGGTCATGCAGCTGTTTGGGGCGTAAAAGGTGGTAGTACCTTGACTAAGCGTAAACCGATTTCTGCTTTAGTGACCAACTTTAACCGTAAAGGTTTAAATAGTGATGAACTTGAAACCTTTGTTCATGAGTTTGGTCATGCTTTACACGGTATTTTGTCCAATACACGCTATGCATCTCAATCGGGGACTTCAGTAGAGCGCGACTTTGTAGAAGCGCCTTCACAAATGTATGAAGAGTGGGCACGTCGTAAAGAAACTTTATCTACGCTTGCAAATTACTGTAATCCAGCGTGTCCACCTGTAGATGACGCACTGATTAATAAATTAAAAGCAGTTCATAGCTATGGACGTGGTTTACATTATGCACGTCAAGCCTTGTATGCAAAATATGATATGGCACTTCACTCATCAGATGCTTTGAGTGTTAAACCTTTAGATGTTTGGAAGAAAATGGAAGGCGAGACAGCTTTAGGCTATGTCCCAAGTACTGAATTCCCAGGACAATTCAACCATATCATGGGCGGTTATCAAGTTGGCTATTATGGCTATATGTGGTCTGAAGTGATGGCACTCGATATGTTGTCTGCTTTCGGAGATAACCTAAATAACCCTGAAGTGGGACAACGCTACCGCAAAACGATCTTGTCGCAAGGTGGTCAATATGAAGCAGAAAAATTGGTGCATGATTTCTTAGGTCGTAAACCTGATAACAAAGCTTTCTTTGATGAAATTACTGGACAACGAGTGAAGTAAGGACAACTTTATGCTGGCATATATCATACGGCGTATATGGCAGATGATCCCAACGATGTTGGGGGTTGTTCTGCTCATATTCTTCTTATTTAACTGGGTAGGTGGGGACCCTGCATATATTCTAGCAGGCAAAATGTCGAACCCAGAGCAAATTGAAAACATCCGTCAACAGTTGGGGGTTGATCAACCCTATTATGTACAATTGTGGATTTTCATTAAGCAGATTTTAACTTTTGATTATGGAATGAGTTGGAGTACAGGTGAGTCGGTGTCAGATATTATTTTGACCCGTCTAGGACCGTCACTGACGATTTTAATTCCTTTAACTATTTTGCAAACGATCATTTCAATTGGTTTGGCACTTGCTGTGGCTTCAGTTCGTGGCACATTAACCGATCGTATGATTATGATGCTTTGTACGATTGGTATGTCGATCAGTATTTTGGTTTACATTATTGTTTTCCAATACGTATTTGCATATCAGTTGAGTTGGTTTCCGGTTCAAGGCTGGAGTGATCACTTTAGCGAAAACTTATTTAAATACGGTTTACTGCCTATATTAATTATGTTGGTGGTGAGTATTGCGCCAACTTTGCGCTTATACCGCAGTTTTGTATTGGATGAAGTCAATCAAGACTATGTTCGAACTGCGCGCGCAAAAGGTGTGGGTGAAAGCCGTATTTTAGGTGTACATGTACTCCGTAACGCCTCAATTCCAATTATTACCGATGTCATGTCGAGTCTACCGGCATTGCTGATAGGCGCTTTCCTGATTGAACGATTCTTTGGTATTCCGGGTATTGGTCGTGAAGTCATTATTGCTGTTGAGCGCAGTGACTTCCCTGTCATTAAGGCGATTACAGTCTACGTTGCAGCGGCTACAATGATTTTTAACTTAATCGCGGATTTGATTTATAAACTTGTCGATCCACGCGTTCAGTTGAAGTAGGTGGCCTATGCTAGGAATATTCAATAAGACTAAAGCAACGGCATCAACACCTGCATCGATTGGCTTGTGGAAGTTGGCGATGCGACGCCTAAAGGCCGATAAATTAGCGATGGTGTCGTTGTTCGTTGTACTGTGCTATTTCGTAGTGTTGCTATTGTCGATGACAGGCGTGGTTGCATCCAATTGGAATAAAGAAGTGGCTGTTAGTTATGCACCTCCAAGTTTTATTGGGGCGGAACTCAATGAAACAGCCAAAACCAAAGCATCAGCAGAAGATATGGCATTGCCTGAAAATCCTGTTGATCCTTTAAAAGATGTAATTGCTGAACTGAATGCAGAGATTGCGACTGAGCAAGGTGGTGCCAATGCAATTGACTACTATGGCGTTGTCGATCCACTAGCAGAAGATATGAAGGCGATTGATCAGCAATTGGGTGGTCATTTGTTAGATCAACAAAGTGAGCTAAAACAAACTTTACCGTTTGGTGCGGATAAATGGGGGCAGGATGTCCTGCAAAAAACCATTAAGGGTGCTGAAACATCTATTATTGTTGGCGTGGTAGCTGCATTACTTGCTGTCGTGATTGGGACAATTTTAGGGGCAATTTCTGGCTACTTTGGTGGTTGGGTTGATGATATTTTAAACTGGTTCTATAACATTTTTACCTCGATTCCGTATTTGCTCTTGGTTCTTGCGATTGCTGCTGTACTACAACAAAAGGGGATCTTGTCAATTGTCCTCATTCTAGGACTTACTGGGTGGACGGGGGTATATCGTCTGATTCGTGCAGAGTATATGAAGCATACTTCGCGTGAATATGTGCTTGCTGCCAAAGCGATAGGGGTGAGTCATTTCCGACGCATCTTTGTGCATATCTTTCCGAACGTCAGTCATATTGCATTGGTGCAAATCTCGATTTTAGTGGTGGCCTTTATTAAGTCAGAAGTGATTTTGAGCTTCTTGGGATTTGGCGTTCCAGTTGGAGTTGTGTCATGGGGCAGTATGCTTAATGAAGCACAAAGTGAATTGATTTTAGGTAAATGGTGGCAACTTATCGCAGCATCTGTAGCGATGGCGGTTTTGGTTACGGCATTTTCAATGTTTACTGATGCATTGCGTGATGCATTAGATCCAAAATTGAAATAAGGAGGAGTAAAGGATGACGGAACAAAATCAAACTGTTAAACCAACGCTCCTCAGTGTTCAAAACCTGAAAGTGAGCTTTAAAGCCGAAGATAAAAGCTATATCGAAACGGTCAAAGGAATATCTTTTGACATTCCTGCCAATACAACTGTGGCGCTTGTGGGAGAATCTGGCAGTGGCAAGTCGGTGACCTCGTTGGCAACCATGGGGCTGCTGCCACGTGATCAAAGCCGTATAGATGCAAGCAGTAAAATAGTTTTTGAAGGGCAGGATTTACTGAGTCTGTCTCCAAGAGAAATGCGTAATATCTGTGGTAAAGATATTGCGATGATTTTTCAGGAACCGATGTCGTCACTCAATCCCGTCTTTACGGTGGGTGATCAAATTGCCGAAGTATTACGACTTCATCTAGGTATGGGACGTAAGCAGGCAAGAGCACGGACTTTGGAATTACTGAAGGAAGTGGGTATTCCTTCTCCTGAAACGAAAATCGATGCCTATCCTAGCCAGATGTCAGGTGGCCAACAGCAACGTGTCATGATTGCAATGGCAATTGCATGTGAGCCGAAGTTATTGATTGCCGATGAGCCAACCACGGCACTTGATGTGACGATTCAAAAGCAAATTTTAGATTTACTCGAAGCCTTGCAAAAGAAACGTGAGATGTCGATGCTGTTCATTACGCATGATTTAGCCTTGGTAAGCGAAATTGCCGATCAGGTGATTGTCATGCGTCATGGAGAAATCCGTGAACAAGGCTTGGTCAATGAAGTGCTAGATCATCCTAAAGATATCTACACTCGTGCTTTACTTAAGTGTCGTCCACAGATGTCAGAGCGTCCTTATAAATTGCCAATGATCAGTGATTTTATGCGTCAAAATGGTGATGAGTTGATTGAGGATGTACATTTATCTGAGGAAACCCGTAGACAACGAACGCGTGGTCTCACGGGTAACGAGAAAATTATTTTAGATGTCAAAGACTTGAAGAAATCGTTTTATAGCCGCAAGGGTTTATTGGGTAAGGATGAATATCAGGCGGTCAAAGGTGTCTCGTTTCAACTGGCGAAAGGTAAAACGCTCGGGTTGGTTGGAGAGTCTGGCTCAGGTAAAACCACAATCGGCCTTTTACTGATGCGTCTACAGGAAGCGACAGGTGGTCAGGCGCTGTTTGAAGGTCATGATATTTTGGCGATGAGCGAAAAAGAATTTACCCAATATCAGCGCAAAATACAGATCATTTTCCAAAACCCATATGCTTCACTTAATCCACGTTTTACTGTGGGTCAAATTCTGATGGAGCCGATGCAAGTGCATCAGATTGGGAAGGATGATGCAGAACGAGAGCAAATGGCGTTTGATTTACTTGAACGTGTCAGTTTGCCTGCACAAGCATTTTATCGCTATCCACATGAGTTTTCTGGTGGTCAGCGTCAACGTATTGCCATTGCACGATGCTTGACCTTAAAGCCAGAAATTTTGATCTGTGATGAGTCTGTCTCTGCATTAGATGTTTCGGTTCAAGCCCAAGTTCTGAATTTATTGCAAGACTTACAAGATGAGTTTGGTTTGAGCTATATCTTTATTTCACATGATTTATCTGTAGTGAAATATATTTCTGACCAAATCATGGTGATGAACCATGGTGATATCGTTGAAATTGCAAACTCGGATGAGTTGTATAGATCGCCGCAGCATGAATATACCAAGCGTTTGCTGAGTGCGATTCCACAAACCACTGAACAATTTGCTTAGTAATCATAAAAAAAACCGCTCAAATGAGCGGTTTTTTTATACTTAAGAAATTAAAATTTCTTAAAGCCTTTGTTGTTTCCGCTAAATGCACGACTTGGCACAGAGTCATTACGACGCTCACGATTGCCATAATTGTCGTTACGACGTTCACGGTTACCGAAGTTTTCACTGTTGCGATCATTACGGTTATTGTTGAACCCTTCGTTGCGACGCTCTGAACGATTAAATCCATTGCCTTGGAAACCACCTTCAGTACGACCAGTACGACGTTCGCCACGATTGTCTTGATAACCATTGCTTTGTTGTGGCTGGTTTTCGTCACTGTCACGACGTTGTTGGCGTAAGTAACCACCGCGACGTGCTGCCATTGGTTTGTCTTGCATACGTTCAGTACGACGTTTCGCCATACCAAATAGGCCAGTACCTTGACGTGGTTTAAGCTCAACGGACTTGGTTAAGTTGTCAATATCTTGTTTATCTAGCTCGATCCAACGACCAGTACGTAGTTCGCGTGGCAGAATTACTGAACCATAACGTGTACGTAAAAGACGGCTCACTTTTAAGCCTTGAGATTCGAAAATACGACGAACTTCGCGGTTACGACCTTCTTTTACAACCACTTGATACCAACGGTTAATACCGTCACCACCAATTTCAGAGAATGACTCAAATTTTGCTGGACCATCATCTAAAACAACGCCTTGTAACATGTTGTTTTTTAACTGAGGGGTGACTTCACCCATGACACGAACAGCATATTCACGCTCGATTTCGCTAGATGGGTGCATTAAACGGTTCGCCAGTTCACCGTCATTCGTGAACAGCAATAGACCTGTAGAGTTGATATCTAGACGACCTACCATTACCCAACGATCACCTGTAATTTGAGGTAATTGTTCAAATACCGTTGGACGGTTTTCAGGGTCATTGCGTGAGCAAATTTCGCCTTCTGGTTTGTAGTAAATCAACACACGGCGACGAATTTCGTCTTCAATTTGGAACTGAACTTTACGACCATCGATGCGAAGCTCATCGCCTGGTTCGATACGTTCACCCACTTGGGCAACTTGCCCATTTACGCTCACACGACCAGCGGCAATGACTTCTTCCATATAACGGCGAGAACCCAAACCAACGCGTGCGAGCACCTTTTGCAATTTTTCACTCATGACAGCATAACCTTAGAAATTATCATCAACAGTTCACCTATTTATGACTTCGGTGCATTCGCATCGAGGGCCATAAAAGCTTCCTTGGCATCCTGCAGGGGAGGCAATTGGCCCAAAGAGGTTAGACCAAAAGCATTTAAAAATTGAGGCGTTGTAACTAACAACGCGGGTCGTCCTGGGAGTTCACGAAAACCAGATTCTTTAATCCAGTTCCAGTCAAATAACGTACGTAAAATTTGACTATTGTTGGTCACCCCACGGATTTGCTCAATATCTGCGCGGGTTACCGGTTGATGGTAAGCAATGACAGAAAGAGTTTCGAGCAAGGATGGCGATAAACGAGTTGGTCGTTCAGGCCAGGTCTGTGCAATAATATTACGATATTTTGCACGTACTTGAAAACGGAAACCTTGAGCGGTTTCAACAAGTTCAATTGATCTGCCGTGTTGCAGCATTGAAAGTTGCTGCAAATATTGGCGTAATTCGGTTTTACTGAAACGGTCTTGGAAAGCCTCTTTTAAACGGGCAATACTCACTGCCGCTTCACTGGCAAAAATAATGGCTTCAAGCTGCATCAAAATTTCATGCAGATTATCTTCTGAAGAAACCGCAGTCATTTGTTTAAGTTCAGTGTTCATGCACGTGCTCCCTGAATTGCAAGCGGTGCTTCTACACCTGATGCGACAATTTGGACTTTTTGTTGGCGTGTCAGTTCCAACACGGCCATAAATGTCACGACAACACCCATGCGGCCTTGGTTTGGCTTGAGTAGGTCTGCAAAATCTAACACTTCACCTGACTCAAGCTTAGTTTCAATATAAGCAATACGTTCTTCGAGTAAGACAGGTTCTTGTAAAATTTGGTGGGTAACTGGTTCTGGTCGATTAAAAACACAGAGTATGACATCACGAAGTAATTGAATGTCATAGCCATCATTGGTTTCGACAATCGTTCCTAAACTGACATTGGTATCGAAAGTATCTCGATCCAACACTGACATTTGACCTAATCTTTCCGCAGCTTGTTTGATGCGCAAATACGTTTCTAAACGGTCAATCAATTCTTGTTTAGGATCTTGTTCATGTGCCGCGGTCGATTTAGGTTTTGGCAATAATAGACGCGATTTTAAATCGGCCAATAGGGCTGCCATAACCATATAGTCTGCAGTTAATTCAATATCTAGAGATTTCATTGCATCCATATAAGACAAATATTGGGATGCAATCGGGGCAATATCGACTTGTAATAAGTCGAAGCCATTTTTTTGAATCAGGTAAATCAGAAAGTCGAGTGGTCCTTCGAAATGCTCTAATAGAATTTCAAATGCAGCGGGTGGGATGTACAAATCTTCTGGAATAGCTTCTTGCCACTCATCCAAAACGCGAATGTGTGGAGCATCTTCCATAGAATTATGGACAGTTTGGTTCATTGCAATTATAGGCCACGCGAATTTTCAAAGGCATGCAGACAGCTTTCGCTTCGATCTCACATCGAAAGTAAAAGCACAAAAGTTATAGGGAATAGTGTAATGGAAAAATGCGTTTAAAGAAATTACTGAACGGTTGAATTGGATAAAAAACTTAAAATTTATAGGGAATAGGCTTTATTTATACACATGTAAAATTTTAAAGCTGTGATATCGATCACATCTTGTGTTAATTGTAAAAAATACACTCATCAATCCATGAACTCATCTAAGCTGTGATGTCTGGATGATGGGCGTCCATTATGAAATGATTTGAATGAATTGACTAAAAGAATATTAGCTATGCCACAACAATATAATCAATGGGGTCAGGCCGTAGGGATGACGTTGGCGCAGTTTGAACCTTGCCAGTTCAGATGTAAAACCGAAGTGGGGCAATCTGTTCGACTTATTCCGATGTTGCCCGATCAGCTTGATGATAGTCTTTTACAGCGGCTATGGCAGACAGTACAACAAGAACCCGATGAACGTTGTTGGACGTATTTGCCTTATTCTCAAATTCAAAGCATGCAGCAATTGCGTGATTATTTTCAGCAATCCTTTCATTTTGCGGGTTCCATGCATTATGTCATTGAGGTTGGTGAAGCCGTTGTAGGGTGGATTGGTTTGCTCAATGTACGCCCAGCACATGCCGTCATTGAAATTGGCAATGTCTATTTTTCAAGTTTAATGAAGCAATCAACCGCAGCAACAGAAACTATTTATCTGTTGTTAAAAGCATGCTTTGCAGCGGGATATCGACGGGTGGAGTGGAAGTGTGATGACTTGAACGCGCCTTCGAAAAACGCTGCTTTGCGTTTTGGCTTTCAATTTGAAGGGTTGTTTCGTCAACATGTGATAGTGAAAGGTCGTAATCGTGATACTGCTTGGTTTGCGATGTTGGATCAGGATTGGCCAATGTTGTCTCAAGCATATGCAGCTTGGCTCAATACAAATAATTTTGATGAGCAGGGACAACAAAAAATTCACTTAAAAGAATTTATGCAGCTTTATTGCGCTTGAGCAAAAGTACACGATCAAGGCTTTGAACCTGTTAGTAAGACCCTTTGTTCAAGTGCAAATTCGATAATGTGTTGGCACTGTGCTTGCGAGCAGAGATTTTGACTGGATAGTCGTTTAAACAGCGATTTCACAGTTGATGTATGTAGAAAATAATGAAAAGCCTGAGGTGGTGATGTTGATGAAATTAAATTTTTATCAGATGCTGCCCTTAGTTGAGCCGTGGATTCTAAAGTCCATGGCTCACTGGCATATATAGCAAGATGATTAAGACTGTTTTGCTCGGAGACACTGAGGTCTATCGCATTTTGGAGCTTGAGTAAAATTTGAAATAAAGTCATCAGGTCGATTCCTTTATCGAAAGGTGCTTTAACCGCGTTTTGAGCAGATGACCTTTACATGCTGTGCCTCTGATCGGTAACAGCATGTATTTAACAGTACATGCTATTCAAAGGCACTGACATCACCGACACCACGGCGAATCACTTCAGGGTATTCACCTGCAAGGTTTACAACGCTAGTGGTATTTAAAGTACCTAAACCGCCATCAATCAATACATCTATGCGTTTACCGATTTGCAGTTCAATTTCGTAAGGATCATCAATCGGTTCTTTTTGGCCCGGTAAAATTAAGGTCGATGTTAATAAAGGCTCACCCAATTCTTTGAGTAATAATTGGCAAATCGGGTTGCTCGGAATACGCAGTCCAATGGTTTTCTTTTTAGGATGCATTAAACGGCGAGGAACTTCACTGGTCGCAGGCAAAATAAAGGTAGTGACAGCAGGGGTGTTATTTTTCAATAAACGATACATGGCATTGTCGACTTTGGCATAAGTGGCAATGTCAGATAAATCTGCACAAATAATCGCATATTGATGTTTAGCATCGAGCTGACGAATTTGGGCAATGCGTTCCATGGCATTTTTGTTCCCAATCTGGCAACCGATGGCATAGGCGGCATCTGTAGGATAAACCACCACATCGCCGGCACGAATCCGTTCAACGGCCTGCGTAATTAAACGGGGCTGAGGATTTTCCGGATGTATTCTTAAATGCAACATGTCGTTTTCCTCTTATTATTAAAAGCTCTAGACATTATGTCGCGGTCTATTCGCTTTGTGCAATGTGAAATGCAGTCAAATTGTATAATTTAATCAAGCATTTCACGTTGAAATTCATTCGCCTGTAACATTTTGCCAGCACGTGTACAGTGACAAATGCATTGGATAAAGCGCCAAGCATCGCGTGGAAGTTTGGCTTCACCCTTAAAATAAGCCTGTAATTGTGCATAGACATTATCTTTAAAGCTGCTGCCATCTCCTCCTTCACCTGTGAGGTTGTCGAGTGATACACGAAACTTACGCCCAAAGGCTTTGGCAAATAACCATTCGATCGCTTGGGGCTTAATCTCCACCTGCTCAAAGAGGGCTTGCTGCTCTTTACTACGACCATCTGGTGCATACCAATAGCCTAAATCAGGAAGTAAACGGCGTTGCTCGCCAGCAATAGTCCAATGGCTAATTTCATGCAAAGCGCTATTGAAATAACCATGAGCAAATTGAATACGGGCAGGGCCATTTGAATCAGCAGGAAAGTACTCGGGCTCACAGTCACCTTTCACTAAGCTCACATTCAGGTGGGAAAACCAATGATTAAAGTGTAAGATGAGCCATTCGACGTGTTCTGTTTCTGTGGAAAGTTTCTCCCAAGCCGAGAGTTGCACTTGGTCGGTTGAAATGTCAGAATCAAGCGTTGAAATTGTGCTCATAAGTGATGAAACATTCACTTCTGTTTGCGGCTGCAACAGATGCATAACTTAAGTTACCCAAATGGTCTGTCTAAATAAGTACAAAATTGTATCTTAATCTTTGACAGAGTACTGATGAATTTGTAGAATTGCCGCCTTAATTATGTCAGCAAATACCTTTCCGGCACAGATTGAGCCGTTTAAATGGGCTGAACAGGGCTTTAAATGGTCAGGAACACTGCCATTATCTCGCTTTGTTCGTATTGCTCGTGAAGCTGTTGGATCAATTGATGATCAATTGATTAACATAGACTGTAAGCTATCAATGGATGCTTATCATCGCATTGTATGGCTAGATGGTCATGTTGAAACAAATGTTCCAATGGAATGCCAGCGTTGTCTGGATACTGTTGAGATCCCACTTGTTTCAAGTTTTCATCTAGCTCTTGTAGATGACGAGTCACTGATAGAGCGCTTGGATGAGGATGCTGATTTCATCGTTTTAGGTGAAAGTGAAGCAACAACCAAAGGTTCATATGATGCGCCTGCGACTGCTGATTTACTCTCACTGATAGAGGATGAATTGTTATTGTTGATGCCTTTGTCACCTAAGCATGACGCTTGTGAACATAAGCATCAACCTGCCGCTGAAGAGCTTGTTGAAGAAAAACGGGACAACCCGTTTGATGTTTTGGCAGGTTTGAAGGGTAAACTTAACTAATTTTTGTGTTATACTCTTGAGTATAAGACAATCGAATTTGTTCTGATCCATTTTTTCGATCTTTGTAAGGAGCCATCATGGCCGTTCAGCAAAACCGTAAAAGTCGCTCTCGCCGTGACATGCGCCGTTCACATGACGCTTTAACCGAGAATGCATTAACTGTAGACCAAGCTACTGGCGAGACTCACCGTCGTCACCACGTATCTAAAGATGGTATCTACCGTGGTCGTCAATTATTCGCTAAAGCATCTGCTGAATAATTGGTGATGTATTAAGCGTCAAGCTTAGTAGAAAAAATGGGAGCGTTAAGCTCCCTTTTTTTGTACCGATTTTTTGTTGCATTTGGCAATTACCAAGACAAAAATTAAGTGTTAAATTTCCGTCCCTGAAACAAGCTTACATGGGATTGTGTTGAATAAATGTCCAAATAGCATAAATTCACCAGTCTTGATAAAGGATTTTTTTATGTCTGCTAAACAACTCGAGCAAGCAGCTCAAGCTACTAAAACTGCATTCGTGTTCCCGGGTCAAGGGTCACAGAAAGTCGGCATGCTCGCTGAACTTGCAGAACAGTTTAGTAGTGTGCAAGCAACATTTGCAGAAGCATCAGAAGCAGTTGGCTTTGATCTTTGGCAAATTGCGCAAAGTGGTGAAGGGTTAAACCAAACAGAATTTACTCAACCTGTACTCCTGACTGCCAGTATTGCTTTATGGCGTGTGTGGTTAGAGTTAGGTGGTGTTGCACCGAAATACCTTGCAGGTCACTCATTAGGTGAATACAGCGCCTTGGTTGCTGCGGGAGCGATGAGCCTAGGTGATGCCGTTAAACTGGTGAACCTACGTGGTCAGTTAATGCAAAGTGCTGTACCTGAAGGTCAAGGTGCAATGGCGGCAATTTTGGGTCTAGATGATGCCAAAGTCATTGAACTTTGTGCTCAAGCAGAAGGCCCAGGTTCAGTAGATGCTGCAAACTACAATGCACAAGGTCAAGTTGTCATTGCGGGCGATAAAGCCATGGTTGAAGCGGTTATGGCTGCTGCTAAAGATAATGGCGGTAAGGCAATCGCACTTCCGGTTTCTGTGCCATCGCATTGTGCATTGATGAAACCTGCTGCTGAACAGTTTGCGACAGCATTGGAACAAACTGCCATTGAGCTGCCTACTATACCTGTAATACAAAATGTAGGCGCTGAAATCGCGACTGATGTAGCGCAATTACGTCAGGCGTTAACTGCACAGTTATACCAATCTGTACAGTGGACAAAGACCATGCAGTATTTGCAAGACCAAGGTATTCAGTACATTGCTGAATGTGGTCCGGGTAATGTCCTTGCGAATCTCGCAAAACGTTTGCCAAATATTGAAAAAGCATTCCCACTCGACACGAAAGGTCGTATGGAAGATGCACTGAATGCCATTTTAGTGGCAGAAGGGAAAATTGCATGACACAAGAACGCAAAGTTGCTTTAGTAACAGGTGCGAGCCGAGGGATTGGAGCAGCAATTGCTCAGCAATTGATTCAAGACGGTTATTTTGTTGTAGGTACTGCAACTTCAGAAGCGGGTGCGGAAAAATTATCTGCTGCTTTTGCTGAAAATGGTGCGGGTAAAGTTTTAGATGTACGTGATGCAACTGCAATTGATGCATTGGTATCAGACATTGAGCAAAACTTTGGTTCTGTATTGGTTTTGGTGAACAATGCTGGTATTACCAAAGATAATTTGTTACTTCGTATGTCAGAAGATGATTGGGATGACATTCTCAACATTCATTTGAAAGCCGTTTATCGACTTTCTAAACGTGTTTTAAAGGGTATGACCAAAGCACGTTTTGGCCGAATTATTAATATTAGTTCTGTGGTTGCACATTTTGCTAACCCAGGACAAGCAAACTATTCTGCTGCAAAAGCAGGGATTGAGGCCTTTGGTCGCAGCCTTGCAAAAGAGATGGGAAGCCGCCAAATCACTGTAAATGCAGTGGCTCCGGGCTTTATTGCAACAGAAATGACAGAACAGTTAAGCGAAGAAATTCGTAAAAAGATGAGTGATCAAGTGGCTTTAAACCGTTTAGGTGAGCCACAAGATATCGCAAATGCCGTAAGTTTTCTTGCTTCTGAAAAGGCAAGTTACATTACCGGAACTGTATTACATGTAAATGGTGGTTTATACATGAGCTAAGCGCTCAAGTATAAACTTTCAAAACGATTTAGATTCAATTAAACTAACGGCATTAAAAACGCCACAAGCAATGAGGAGAATTCCTGTGAGCGATATCGAACAACGCGTAAAACAAGCAGTAGCTGAACAACTTGGTCTTAAAGCAGACGAGATCAAAAACGAAGCTTCTTTCATGGATGACTTAGGTGCAGATTCTCTAGACCTAGTTGAATTAGTTATGTCTTTCGAAAACGATTTCGACATCACTATTCCTGATGAAGATTCAAACGAAATCACTACTGTACAATCTGCAATTGACTATGTTTCTAAGAAACTAGGTTAATTTTAGATTTCAGCGATGCTGATTTAAAAAGCCACCATTCGGTGGCTTTTTTTATGCCGAATATTTTGTTTTTACATTAGCTTACGTTTCTGTCACCAACAACAACTCAAAAGCGGTTATTTTTTAGCTATAAGAATAGAGTTTGAACAATAGTTAAATGATTTAAAACAGTAAAAACAACGGAGAAAAATATGGGTCTTTTTGATTTTGTAAAAGGTATTGGTAAAAAAAATACAGCGCCTGCGGAACCTCAAGCAGCGCCAGCAACACCTTCTGAACCATCTGCACAAGAAATTGCCAATAAGTTATTGGGTCATATCAAAGCACTGGGCTTGCCTGTAACTGGTTTGTCTGTGAGTTATAACGGGACTTCAGATCTAGCAACAGTGAAAGGTCAGGTACAAAGCCAAGCAGATCGTGAAAAGATTATCTTAGCAGTAGGGAATATTGATCATGTGGCACAAGTAGATGATCAGTTAACAGTGACGAGTCCTGAGCCTGAAAGTAAGTTCTATACTGTTAAGTCGGGAGATAACCTGTCTAAAATCTCTAAAGAATTTTATGGTGATGCAAATCAATACAATAAAATTTTTGAAGCAAACCGTCCTTTGTTAAAAAATGCCGATGACATTTTCCCAGGGCAAGTGCTGCGTATTCCTGCATAAATATTTGTGTTTACAGTAAAAAAGCCATCTTTCGATGGCTTTTTTTTGTATGCGTGAATGGTGGAGTTGAATATAATGCGGCTGAAATAATTCAAAATAAGAAATCAATGAAACAAAAAAATCATCTTTATTATCTTACTGTTGCTTGCAGTTGTTGTGTGTCTTTGGCTGCGGTGGGATGAGCGTATTGATCCTCGGGTGCTCAAGTGGCAGCAGTCTGAAATTTCTTATCTTTCAAATTACACACAAGAGCCGTATTTTAACTTGCTTGGGCTGAATGCTGGAGATCGGTTTTCGGCATCGAATGTTCGGCGCTATCGTTATCATCAAGATTGGGCATTTAGTTTGTTGGGGCAAGAGCATCAGAATGCATTGGGCCAGCCATTGAATGTGAAGCTAACGCGTGAAAAGTGGTCAGAAGAACAGACGAATTTAGTTGCTGAGTTTCAGCAATTGCTGGTCGATGATCCTACGGCGGTTAGTGCATTTGTTGTTGAGCATCGTCTGGTGCTTGGTGCGTTGATACAGCAAGAAAAGGTGCCGTTGCAGCGCTTTAACACATGGTTGCAGCATGCAGACCAATACCGCAGTTTAAGTATGCCGAGCAATTCCACATATCCAGACTTAAGTATTTAAATCAGTTGGCGATCCTTTATCTGATCAATATTGCTTTAAATAAAGAGGATAAGCTGGATGCATATATGGCTGAATATCACAGATTGCAGCAGATGCTTGAGCGCCCGAACTCATTGGTTGAAAGGATGCTGATTCAAAACTGGCTGGCACGTTATGTTCGAATTATACGTAATGAGCAATTAAAGACTGGACAAGTTGTTTATTTGGAGCCTTTAAGTGTCAGTCAGTTGAGTTTGCGCTCAGCAGCACAATTGGAAGCCTATGGCGTATATGCGGTGTTGAAGCGGGTGTAGCAATCATCGGGCTGGAGTACCTCGTTGATGTATTGGTTTTATTTGCCAAATCAAACTACGAATCAATTGTTTAAGCAATATGAAAAGGCGGCACAGCTATCTGAGTTTTCTTATGATTCGTTTAGGATGCAGGCTGGTCAAGAGCAGGGATAGTATTCATCTTGGCATATCAAAAACTATTTGGGCAATACTTTGTCCAATATAGAGGGGTGCCTTGGGAGCGCTATGTGCTTGCAGGGCACATTTTGAATGATCGTATTATGATTTTTAATTTGTTGAATCAGGGTGCGACTGATTTAACGCAGTTGAATCAAAATAGCCACGGCCGACGTTTCTTTAAAAGGAGGGGGTGTTGCGTGCTGAAGTGCCGTATCCGCGTGAGCAATTTAGAGCACACAATTGGAATATTTTAGATAGCTGTGTGCAGTTGTAGTTTTTGTATATAAACATTTTGATATAGAAATAAAAAAGCCCCAATGAGTAGGGGCTTTTTTACAGTCGTTTAGAAGCTTGGCTTCACTACAACTAAAATAACAACCGCAAATAAAATCAAAGTGGGCATTTCATTAAAATAACGCCAGAATTTATGCGACTTATAATGTGCATTTTCGATAAGCTTTTTACGGTAATAACCACAAACAAAATGATAAATCACCAATAGTCCAACCAATCCAACTTTTAAATAGAACCAAAGCGCTTCATGGTAGTGTCGTGTTGCATCACCCCAATCGACGAGGAAGTGCGCCGTGATCAGTGTAGCAATCATTGCAGGCCACATAATGCCGCGATATAGCTTGCGTTCCATGATTTGAAAGCGCTGATGACTCGTAGCATCATCACTCATGGCGTGGTAGACATAAAGGCGAGGGAGATAGAATAGCGCTGCGAACCAGCAAACAACTGCGATGATATGCAATGCTTTTACCCAGAGGAAAGCATCTGATGGAGCATCCATATATTAACCCTTAAAAGGGCGGTGGGTATGTGCTTTGGCACCGAAGCGCCAAAGCAGCAAACTTTATATTAAGCTTCCCATTTTTTGAAAACGAGGCAAGCGTTTACACCGCCAAAACCAAAACTGTTACTCATCACAGTATTCAATTTTGCATCACGTTTTTCAAGTACGATATCAAAAGGTTTTGCGCCTTCGTCAAGTTCAGTCACGTTGATGTTCGGTGCAATAAAGTCATTTTGCATCATTAAAATAGAATAAATCGCTTCTTGTACGCCTGCAGCGCCCAGGCTGTGACCTGTCATCGACTTGGTTGAGCTGAGCGGAGGAACTTGCCCTTCACCGAAAGCAAGCTCCATCGCTTTAAGTTCAGTGACATCGCCTGCCGGAGTAGATGTACCATGTGTATTAACATAGTCGATGGTATCTACACCATGTTGTTTAGCTTCTTCTAAAGCCATAAGGATACAACGCGTCGCACCTTCGCCCGATGGTGCAACCATGTCAGCGCCGTCAGAATTTGCTGCATAGCCGACAACTTCAGCCAAAATGTTTGCACCACGTGCTTGAGCATGTTCAAGTGACTCTAGTACAACGAAGCCACCGCCGCCAGCGATCACGAAACCGTCACGGTCAGCAGAGTAAGGGCGGGAAGCAGTTTCAGGAGTGTCATTGTATTTTGAACAAAGTGCACCCATTGCATCAAATAAAAGACTTTGTGACCAATGGTCTTCTTCACCACCACCAGCAAGCATTAAGTCTTGTTTGCCTAATTGAATCAAATTGTATGCATAACCAATGGCATCTGCAGATGTTGCACAAGCGCTAGTAATGGTGTGTGCAATACCTTGCATTTTAAATGCCACACCCACGTTTGCGGTAATGGTGTTGGTCATGTTACGTGGTACAAAGAATGGACCAACTTTACGTGCACCTTTGGTGTCTAGAAGTTCTTTCATTTCAACAACAGATGCAGTTGAACCACCACCTGAACCACCCGCAATACCGTAACGTGGATTACCGCCAATTTGTTCTGCTGTTAAGCCTGCATTTTCTACCGCAGCCAAAGCTGAGTTGTATGCATACATTGCGCATACGCCCATAAAGCGTTTTAAACGGCGGTCAATACCGTCAAAGTTTTGTTCTGCAGCCGCACTGACATGACTTTTAAAATTAAGTTCAGCATAACTTGGGTTGAAACGTGTTCCAGAAATCCCGTTTTGCAAAGAATGAGTGACATCTTCTAATGTATTACCAATGCATGAGTTGATGCCCATACCAGTGATTACAACACGTTTCATCTACAGATCCTTTATAGGTAGTGTGTGAGCAAGCTATAGAAAGTATACGAAGGAAACTTTCTAAATAGGCGAACTCATATAATTTGATTGGAATAATGATAGCAGAAAGCTTTTTGAATTCTTATGGCAAATCCTATGCCTATTGTTGACTGAGCTAATTTGCAACTTTGCAGCAAAAAACTTAACTTAAAGATACATATTCAAGTTGTGATAAAGTTTGACTACACCTAGTATTTATCAATAATTTCAAGAATAGTTTTAATGAGGTAGGGAATGGTGAAAACGAATAATAAACCAACGGCAGGTCTACTCTCAAACGCCTTTGGAGTGGCTAAAAAGCTCAGTTCTACTGGGGTGTCCATCATTAATCATGTCGCACCCGAATCCGTAACTAAGGTCATTCAACCTCAAAAAAATGGTCAAACCTTGGAGGGGCAGTCAAGGCAAGCGGGCGTATTTGATGTAAAAAAATATGATAATCCTCAGCAAATCTTACGTGAACACGTTCCAAATGTTTCTAGACAATTATTCGGTCGACATTTTAATACTGTAAATAATGTGGCTAATTTTGTTGCTCCTCAATTTAGTGACAAAATTTCTGATTATTTATTTGATCGACTTAATCATTTTAGTTCGGATATTTCATCTGTAGATGCTGTACTGGATGAAGCTGGGGTACGTGATTTAGAAGAGTTGACACAAGATGTCGATCGTTCGCGTCGTATTAGTCAGGCTCTGGGTGAGCAAAATAAATGGATTGCTTCGATTCAAGGGGCTTTAACAGGTGCGACAGGTGTCATTGGTTCAAGTGTTGATATTCCTGCTTCACTGATTATGACTCTGCGAGTGATTTATCAAGTTGGACGTTCTTATGGTTTCGACTTAAGCAAAGAAAGTGACCAAGATATTGTTCAGTTTATTTTTAAACAGGTCGACTTGAGTTTAATTGCAGAAAAACAAACTTTGCTTATGGCAATAAAAGCTCTGAGTAGTACGCTACAAAATAGTGATTTACATCAATTGCAGCAATTGGTGGGTTCAGATACTGATGCAGCAGCATTGAAAAAATATGTACTAGATGAAAATGGTCAGTTTAAGTGGGCATGGCTCAATCAAATGCCAAAAGTTTCATTGTTAAATCAGCTATCACGATTATCTCCTGTGGCGAGTGTTGGTGTAAGTGTGGTGTATAGTCGCCGTTTAGTGGATGAAGTGAATCAGAAGGCACAGCAAGTCTTTTCTAATGCGCGCCAATATATTTTGCAGCATCAGGATATTAGCTTGTCACCTTTACATGCCTATGAGCGCTCTCTTGAGTTACTTGCTCAAGCGACACCTAAATTACTAGAAGGCATTAAGGCGAAAGATATCGATTTGGCTGAGCCAGTATTGGATCAAACCATAGATGTTGCAGGTCATGAGAGTATTCGTGCAGTAAAAGTCATCAAAAAAGCACAAGCTAAAACCGCTGATGCAGCCGAAGTGGCAGTAGAGCAGGAACAAAAAGTCTCAGAAGGTTTGGAGGCACTTGCAGGAAAAGTTGTTGAGCCTCATTCACCCGTGGCTGCGCAAAAACCTGCTTTAGCTGAAAAAGATGAGTTTGATGTGTTGGAATCTGTACAGCAGGAGGATGTCTCCGTGGATAAAGCTGCACCCAAAACTAAGCCGCGTAAAGTCAAAACAGCAGCCGTAGATAAAGTTACAAAAAAATCAGCAGATTCTTCTGAAAAATAAACTATTTATTTGTGGGTGAAAAATTGCGCAAATCACGATGAATAAATGTTTTCGATGATCGTATATTGTTGACCAATTTTAAGTCTTCGCTTACAATTGCATGCCCTCAAAAAGTAGTATTTTTTGGGGCTTTTTATTAACGGGAGAATTGCCAAATGGCAACAACAAATCAGTTGATCCGTAAGGGTCGTACAACTTTAGTTGAAAAATCTAAAGTTCCTGCGTTGAAGGCTTGTCCACAACGTCGTGGTGTTTGTACACGTGTTTACACAACTACACCTAAAAAACCTAACTCAGCAATGCGTAAAGTTTGCCGTGTTCGCTTAACTTCAGGTTTTGAAGTTTCTAGCTACATCGGTGGTGAAGGCCATAACCTACAAGAGCACAGTGTTGTTCTTATCCGTGGTGGTCGTGTTAAAGATTTACCAGGTGTACGTTACCATACCGTTCGTGGTTCTTTAGACTGTGCTGGTGTTAAAGATCGTAACCAGTCTCGTTCTAAATACGGTGCTAAACGTCCTAAGAAATAATCTGAAAAGATTAACTTCTTAGTTCGTTAGAACTGCAATCCTTTATCGTCTCGCTTGTCTGATTTCTGCATTTTTTGTGAAAATTCCAAGCGACGTATAGTAAGGCCAGCGAAAGCACATGACACTTTGTGCACCTGCTGGAGTAACCTGAAGTGTCATATTTATTAGGTGTATTAAAATGCCAAGACGTCGCGTAGTTGCTGCCCGTGAAATCCTTCCGGATCCTAAGTTCAGCAGCCAAACAATCGCTAAATTCATGAACCACGTAATGCAAGATGGTAAAAAATCTATTGCTGAAAGTATCGTTTACGGTGCTTTAGACCGCGTTCAAGAAAAATCTAAAGTAGACCCAGTTGAATTTTTCGAGACTACTCTTGAAAAAGTTCGTCCTATGGTCGAAGTAAAAGCACGCCGTGTTGGTGGTGCTACATACCAAGTGCCTATGGAAGTACGCCCATCCCGTCGTACTGCCTTGGCTATGCGTTGGTTAGTAGATGCTGCTGCTAAGCGTTCTGAAAAAACTATGGCTTTACGTCTTGCTGGTGAGTTGCTTGATGCAGCTGAAGGTAAAGGCGCAGCGATCAAAAAACGTGAAGATGTGCATCGTATGGCTGAAGCCAACAAAGCCTTCTCTCATTACCGTTTCTAAGCGGATAAGACAGCCCCTATTCAGGAGGGTGACAAATCAGTTGTCACTGTTTTGTCATCGAATCGCTTTAAGTTGCTATGCAGCTTAAAGCGTCCTGTTTTAAACAACAAAATTTAGGAATGCTAGAAATCATGGCTCGTCAAACCCCAATTTCTCGTTATCGTAACATTGGTATCTCTGCGCACATTGATGCTGGTAAAACTACCACTTCAGAACGTATTTTGTTCTACACAGGTGAGAGTCACAAACTTGGTGAAACTCACGAAGGTTCTGCAACTACAGACTGGATGGAACAAGAGCAAGAACGTGGTATTACTATTACCTCAGCGGCAGTAACATGCTTCTGGAAAGGGATGGGTAACCAATTCGAACAGCACCGTATTAACGTAATTGATACCCCAGGACACGTAGACTTCACTATTGAAGTTGAACGTTCTATGCGTGTTCTTGACGGTGCATGCATGGTTTACTGTGCTGTAGGTGGTGTACAACCTCAGTCTGAAACTGTATGGCGTCAAGCAAATAAATATAAAGTTCCACGTATTGCATTCGTGAACAAAATGGACCGTACTGGTGCGAACTTCTTCCGTGCTGTTGAACAAGTTAAAACACGTCTTGGTGGTAATCCAGTGCCAATCGTTGTTCCAATCGGTGCAGAAGAAAACTTCCAGGGTGTTGTTGACCTAATCGAAATGAAAGCGATTATCTGGGACGAAGCGTCTCAAGGTATGAAGTTTGAATATGGCGAAATCCCTGCTGAATTAGTTGATACTGCTAACGAATGGCGTACTAACATGGTTGAAGCTGCTGCGGAAGCATCAGAAGAACTCATGGACAAGTACCTTGAAGAAGGTGAGTTAACTAAAGAAGAAATCGTTTCAGGTTTACGTGCACGTACATTGTTGAATGAAATTCAACCAATGCTTTGTGGTTCAGCGTTCAAAAACAAAGGTGTTCAACGTATGTTGGATGCTGTAATTGAATTCTTACCTGCGCCGACTGATGTCGAGGCGATTAAAGGTATCCTTGACGACAAAGACGAAACTGAAGGTTCTCGTGAAGCGTCTGATGATGCTCCGTTCTCTGCGCTTGCGTTCAAAATCATGAACGACAAATTTGTAGGTAACTTAACATTCGTACGTGTTTACTCTGGTGTGCTTAAAGCAGGTAGCCCTTGCTATAACCCAGTTAAAATGAAGCGCGAACGTGTTGGCCGTATCGTACAGATGCACGCAAATGACCGTCACGATATTGAAGAAATTCGTGCGGGTGATATCGCAGCATGTGTAGGTCTTAAAGATACTACTACTGGTGATACATTATGTGATGAAAATAATGTAATTACACTAGAGCGTATGGAATTCCCAGAGCCAGTAATTGCGCTTGCGGTTGAGCCTAAAACTAAAGCAGACCAAGAAAAAATGTCAGTTGCTTTAGGTCGTTTAGCGAAAGAAGACCCTTCATTCCGCGTACGTACTGACGAAGAATCTGGTCAAACAATTATTGCTGGTATGGGTGAGCTTCACCTTGACATTATTGTTGACCGTATGAAGCGTGAATTCAACGTTGAAGCGAACATTGGTAAACCAATGGTTGCGTATCGTGAAACTATTAAAAAGTCAGTTGAACAAGAAGGTAAGTTCGTACGTCAAACTGGTGGTAAAGGTAAGTTTGGTCACGTATACGTACGTTTAGAACCACTTGCTGAAGATGCTGGTAAAGACTACGAGTTCGCTGAAGAAGTTGTTGGTGGTGTAGTACCTAAAGAATTCTTCGGTGCGGTTGACAAAGGTATCCAAGAACGTATGAAGAATGGTGTCCTAGCTGGTTATCCAGTTGTTGGCATCAAAGCGACATTGTTCGATGGTTCTTACCATGACGTCGACTCTGACGAATTATCGTTCAAAATGGCTGGTTCTTACGCATTCCGTGACGGTTTCATGAAAGCAGATCCTGTTCTTCTTGAGCCTATCATGAAAGTTGAAGTAGAAACTCCAGAAGACTACATGGGCGATATCATGGGTGACTTAAACCGTCGTCGTGGTCTTGTTCAAGGTATGGACGATTTACCTGGTGGTACTAAAGCTATCCGTGCAGAAGTTCCACTTTCTGAGATGTTTGGTTACGCAACTCATATGCGTTCTATGTCTCAAGGTCGTGCGACTTATTCTATGGAATTCGCTAAATACGCTGAAACACCACGTAACGTGGCTGAAGGCATCATCGCTAAGTTCCAATCTGGCGGTAAAAAAGGTGACGACGAGTAATCTTTCGATTACTATAAGCCCAAACTAATTCATAGTTAAAAACCAAATGCTCATGCAGTATCCCTGCATGAGTAGTTTAAAAAGGAAGATCTCATGGCTAAGGCTAAGTTCGAACGTAATAAGCCACACGTTAACGTGGGTACAATTGGTCACGTCGACCACGGTAAAACTACTTTAACAGCTGCAATTGCAACTGTATGTGCAAAAAAATTCGGTGGTGAAGCGAAAGATTACGCTGCAATCGACTCTGCACCAGAAGAAAAAGCACGTGGTATTACAATTAATACTTCACACGTAGAATACGATTCTCCAATCCGTCACTACGCTCACGTAGACTGCCCAGGTCACGCCGATTATGTTAAAAACATGATCACTGGTGCGGCTCAGATGGACGGTGCGATCCTGGTTTGTTCAGCGACTGATGGTCCAATGCCACAAACTCGTGAACACATCCTGCTTTCTCGTCAAGTAGGTGTACCTTACATTGTTGTGTTCTTGAACAAATGTGACATCGTTGATGATGAAGAGCTAATTGAACTAGTAGAAATGGAAGTTCGTGAACTTCTTTCTACTTATGACTTCCCAGGCGACGACACTCCAGTAATCCGTGGTTCTGCTCTTGCAGCGCTTAATGGTGAAGCTGGTCAATACGGCGAAGATGCTGTAGTTGCTCTTGTTGAAGCTCTAGACTCTTACATCCCAGAACCAGAACGTGCTATCGACCAAGCATTCCTTATGCCAATCGAAGACGTATTCTCAATTTCAGGTCGTGGTACAGTAGTAACTGGCCGTGTTGAAACTGGTATCGTGAAAGTAGGCGAAGAAGTTGAAATCGTTGGTATTAAAGATACAGTTAAAACAACTGTAACTGGCGTAGAAATGTTCCGTAAACTTCTTGACGAAGGTCGTGCGGGCGAGAACTGTGGTGTTCTTCTACGTGGTACTAAACGTGAAGACGTTCAACGTGGTCAAGTACTTGCTAAACCAGGTACAATCAAACCGCATACTAAATTCGACGCAGAAGTATACGTACTTTCTAAAGACGAAGGTGGCCGTCATACTCCATTCCTTAACGGTTACCGTCCACAGTTCTACTTCCGTACAACTGACGTAACTGGTGCGATCTCGCTTAAAGAGGGCGTTGAAATGGTTATGCCTGGTGACAACGTAGAAATGTCAGTAGAATTAATCCACCCAATCGCAATGGACGCTGGCTTACGCTTTGCGATCCGTGAAGGTGGTCGTACAGTTGGTGCGGGTGTAGTTTCTAAAGTAACTGCATAATCACTAAATGTGTGTAAAAAAGCGCCTCTTTGAGGCGCTTTTTTTTATGCTTATTCAATGTGATAGGGAAATTGTCTGACAATATTTTTTAAAGCTGTCCTTTAGTGATAATTCACTGTCCTTAACTGAAATAATTACGTGTCAATAAAACCGTAATATGAACTCAAGAAAACCAATAAAAGTTTGAGTATTTCATAACTCAAAAAGGAGTTAGGCATGAACGCTAAAGTAAAGATTACTAATCGAGCAGGTGCAAGTTTCCCTGTACGTCGCATGAATTTTGATTTTGATGCGGTACCAGAGTACTGGATGAATGGCTCAGCAGGTTTGACACATTTTATGACCGCATTGTCTGCTTTATTTCCCGCGGGTGAAATGTTCTTTATTGATAGTGTGCGTGCAGTACGTAAACACCCCGCGATCGCAAATAATGAAGCCCTACAAAAAGAAATTAGTGCTTTCATTGGTCAAGAAGCAATGCATACGCAAGAGCATGAGGGTTTTAATGCTTCTGCACAAAAATACGGTCATGATGTCGAAACACTTGATAAGGCAACGGGTCGTGTTATCCAAGGTGTGCGCAAAGTCTTTGCACGTATTGGTAAACCTGTTGGTATTACTCAAGAAATGGTGGATCTTACTGCAACTACGGCACTTGAGCATTTCACTGCAACGATTGCTTCACAGTTATTGGTAAACCCACATATTCAAGCCTTAATGACTGATGAAACCATGAAAAATATGTGGTTATGGCATGCGATTGAAGAAAATGAGCATAAAGCCGTAGCTTATGATGTATTTGAAGGTGTCTTTGGTCAGGGAATAAAGGCCTACGCACTCCGTACAGGTTCATTGATTGGCGCAATGGTGACATTATTCTTCGTACAAAGTTATTTTGTCGCTCGTTTATTAAAAGAAGATAACAAGCTTAATTTTGAAGCATTAAAAGATATTTATACCTATGGTTATAGCCCTTCAAAAGGCATCATCACTGGTATGGGTAAAGAAATGCTGATGTATTTTAAACCAGGTTTTCACCCGAATGATTTAGATACTTCTGGTTTGTTAAAAACGTGGAAAGCATATTTGGGTCTCTAATCACAGCGCTGTGGTGACTTTTTCAGAAGGGCGATGTAAATCGCTCTTTTTTTTATTCAACTTTATAGACAAACTTTTTATAATGCGCATACCCTAGCTATAGAAAGATAAACGAAGATGATTCGTTTGATGCAAGACGCTGATGTCCAGCAGGTTTACGATATCGAGCGCCGCGTACAAAGCCATCCTTGGACCATAAAACAATTTCAAGAATCGATTGCTGCCTATCAAAGTACGGTGATTGAGCGACAAGGAAAAGTTGTAGGTTTTTGCATTTTACAACCCGTTTTAGATGAAGCAAATTTATTGTTAATGGCGATCGATCCGAGCCAGCAAGGCAAAGGATTAGGTTTTCAATTACTCGATGAATCTATTGCCTTACTCAAAAATAACCCCATTCAAATCTTCTTAGAAGTGCGAGAAGGTAATCAACCAGCGATCCGTTTATATGAAAAAGCGGATTTTCATCAAATCGATTTGCGAAAGAATTATTATCCAAATGCCGATGGAACTCGTGAGCACGCCATTATTATGGTGAAGACTTGTGGTGATGATTTTGCAGCTTTATTTAAATAAAAGCGGTGAAGAGTGATCAAATTTAAAGAAAGCATTCGTGAATAAACGGATGCTTTTTTATTGAATATCTTTTGTTTGATCCCGTTTATTTAATAATAGGATTGTTCCAACCGGAAGGTAGGGTGGTCATCAGGGAATCCCCCAGTTGGCTGATTTCTTCTTGGGTCAGTGGTCGGTTGAGTCGACGCCATTGTCCATCAAGCAGAAGTTCCAGTGGAATGTACTGAGATTTATAATTCATTTTTTGCGAATCGGGCACCCAATAGCCCAAGTAGACATATTGCAGTCCAAGTTTTTGTGCATGCTCGATTTGTTTCAGAATGGCAAAAGTCCCTAGGGAGCGACGGCTTTCATCAGGATCAAAAAAGGTATATACCGCTGAAATACCATCATCAAGTGGATCACAGGTAGATACACTGATCAGTTGCTCATCTAACCACAGCTCTAAAAAGAAACTGTCAGTGCAGCTATTAATTAAAAATTTTTCAAATTGATCTTGGCTAGGTGGGTACATATCACCATCAGCATGCCGCTCATTAATGTAGCGTTCGTACAGCGCATAATGCTTTGCATCGGCATCTTGAGGGCGGCTAATTTTCACCGTTAAATCTTGATTCCGTTTCCACGCTTTTTTTTGCACGCTGTTCATTTGAAATTCATGAACAGGAACGCGAGAGGACAAACATTGGCGACAAAGATGACATTCAGGGCGATAGACAAAATCACCACTACGACGAAAACCCATGCGGGAAAGTTCGGATAACGTGACCACATCAATACGATGGACCGGGTCCAAAAAGACCATCCGAGCAGATTTATTTTCTAAGTAGCTACAATCATGCGGAGGCGTGATGTAGTACTGTAATTCGTTCAACAGGGACTTTGGTTGATAGGAATTCATCGTAATATCCCTCTTTTATTGTCATGCGCTGAGACTCGCCCATTGCGCTATTGTTTTACTTGAAAATACACTGTCCTGATACTTTTTCCAATCGATAGAGGGTTGTTTAACAACATCTTGTAACGAATTAAGGTATTGTTGGCGAGAAAGTGTACTCGCACCTAAGCTTAAGAGGTGATCGTTGACCAATTGGCAATCAATCCATGGCAACTGATTCTCTTGCCCGATGAGCATTAAGGTGTAAAACGCCATTTTAGAGACATCTGTTCGTGTACTAAACATAGACTCGCCAAAGCAGCCATGACCAATATTGACACCATAGAGGCCACCGACAACGATCTCGTTTTCCCAAACTTCAATGCTATAAGCATAGCCTGCGTCAAACAGCGCAGAATATCCCTGAATAATATCTTCTGAAATCCATGTTTCATTGGCATAACTACGCGGCAAAGAACATGAGCGAATTACAGTTTCAAACGCATGATTAATGGTGATCTTATAGTCCATTTTTTTCATGCTGCGTAATAACGATTTGCTCGGATGATAGTCCTTCGGTCGAATAATGCAGCGGGGTTCAGGACACCACCAACAAATCGGATCACCTTCACTGAACCATGGGAAAAGACCGTGACTATAGGCTTCAAACAGTGTGGAAGGGGAGAGGTCAGCACCGATGCAAATTAAGCCTTCACCTTCGGGATCGCATTCAACAGGATCGGGGAAAGTAAATTCAGAAGGAGGGAGTATCGGCATGCCAAGCTTCTTATTGATGTATACGGATTTTTATCATACATAAAAAAGCCGACCATCAGGTCGGCTAATTTTTAAAACTATTTAGCTAAGCAAATGACTTAAGCAAAAGATTATTCACCGAGTGCATCAAGGTATTTTTCAGCATCGAGTGCAGCCATACAGCCTGAACCTGCAGAAGTAATGGCTTGACGGTAAATGCTGTCGGCAATATCGCCCGCAGCAAATACACCCGGAATCGACGTTTGTGTTGCATTACCCGCAGTTCCGCTTTGAACTTGAATGTAGCCATCACGTAGGTTTAATTGACCATCAAAAATACCGCTGTTTGGTTTGTGACCAATTGCCACAAACATACCAGTGACATCAACATTTTGAGTTGAATCATCTTGCGTAGATTTAATACGTACAGAAGTCACACCGGTGTTATCGCCAATGACTTCATCCACTTGGTGATTCCAGATGATGCTGATTTTACCTTCTTTTTCTTTTGCAAAAAGATGATCTTGCAGGATTTTCTCTGAACGTAAAGAGTCACGACGGTGTACTAGAGTGACATGAGAAGCAATATTTGAAAGATACAGCGCTTCTTCCACCGCGGTGTTACCACCACCAACAACCATTACTTTTTGGTTTTTGTAGAAGAAGCCGTCACATGTTGCACATGCGCTCACGCCTTGACCCATAAATGCAGCTTCAGATTCGAGACCTAAATATTGTGCAGTTGCACCTGTACAAATAATCAGTGCATCACAAGTGAACTCTTCCATATCGCCTTTAAGTACGAATGGACGAACATTGAGGTCAACTTCGTTGATATGGTCATACACGATTTCTGTGCCAAAACGTTCAGCATGCGCTTGCATTTGTTCCATTAGGGCAGGGCCTGTTAAACCTTCTGCACCACCTGGCCAGTTGTCTACTTCTGTTGTCGTAGTCAATTGACCGCCTAATTGAATACCTGCGATGAGTGTCGGTTTCAGGTTCGCACGGGCAGCGTATACCGCAGCGCTATAACCTGCAGGACCAGAACCTAAAATAATTAGACGTGAGTGACGAGCGCTCATCCGTAGAATCCTTTTTTTATATGATAATTTGTGGAATTATACGTCAAAGTTTGAAACGATTGTGTGAGATTAAAGTCGATATTATTGATCATCAAAATCGTTTTGAGCTATATAGAATAAAGTTAACAACTATACTTAAATTATCTTGCATCTTTTTTATTGAACAGGTGCATAATAACAGGTTTAGATTCAGCCCATTTTTGTTGTGGGTAATGACAAAAACATTCATGAAGAATTGGTTACAGGAACGTATATGACAGCGGTGTCGGGTGCATATGCACAGCGCTTAATAATGACATTATTCCTTGTTTCATTTGGGATATATCTGTTCCTTGCAACAGTCACATATACGCCATTTGATCCGGGATGGATGCATTTATCCAGTGATACTCAGCAAGTTTCAAATGCCAGCGGCGTCGCAGGCGCATGGATAGCTGACTTACTCTATGGATTTTTAGGTTGGGCAAGTCTGCTGATACCTGTCTATTTATTTCTCGAAGCAATTCAAGTATGGTGGCCGCGTAGTTTTCTAAACCGTCCATTTCGCTATGCCGCTCAGTTCTTTATTTTACTGGCAACTTCAAGTTTACTTTTCCTGTTTTGGAATGTTCCCGAAGATACTTTAGAAAATGCATCGGGCGGGATTATTGGTTATGAACTGGGTCAAAGTCTTGAACAAATTTTAACGGTCTATGGTGCAGCAGTATTTCTCATTGCATTTTGGATCATGTTGTTCACTTTGGCCTTTGGTATCAAGTGGAATAAGACATGGGCAACCATGAAGTCCACACCGGCTTATCTCCAAGATTTGTTCTATCGCAATGTGCCTGAAGGCGATACTGCTTTTGACCGTACCGTACCAACGACTAAAAAAGGCAGTGTGACTACTAATGTATCAAAAGTGATTGCACCAGTCACACCCGCCCATGAGCATCATGCTGTAGAGGTTGATCCTGTAGTACGTGATCGTGTTGCTGAGCGTTTATTTGATGATATTGCTGATAAAGAATGTGCAGACAAAGAAGGCAATGCACAGCATTTATCTACGGTAAATTCGCCGGAGACTGCTACACCATCCGATGAAGATTTTGAACATACTTTGGCGAAAGTGCGTCAGCTTGAGCAAGATCAACAACGTGTTGTTGCGACGGGAGAGGTTTGGCGTGCGTTGCATTCAAATGATGACCAACGGCACAAACAAGATATTGATGCTTTACTGAAAGCTGCAGAAGAAGAGCAGCCTGCCAATCAAACTGAATATTTCAACAAAGCAGCGGATGTGCATTCGACTTCTTCGACAGAAGCGGTGCAACCTGCTAAAAAATCAGTGGATTGGGATGATGATGAAATCTTCGATGAGCTGTTAGCGGCTGTCCCGAATGGTAAAACAGCGACGGATGTGCATAGCCCATTTAATACATCGCAAAATGAAAGTCTAGCAACGCATTCAAATGATTTTGCAACAGGTACTGCTGCAACTGTTGTAGGATTAGGTGTGGCAGCTGCACAAACGACAACGCTCACCACACCGAAAAATATCAGTGCTGAAGCTGAATTTAATGATCTCGATGATTTGCTGGTTGAAGAAGCAGAGCGAGCGATAGAACAGGCACAGCCAGTTCGTACAACCAGTAGTTATGCGCAATCTACGCCTTTGGTTCGTGCTGAAATTAATACGCAGCCGCAGACTTTTATATCTGACGATGAAAAAGCGTTAATCAGCTCGAATAAAGATGCTTTCCGTGAAGTATGGCAAGAAACAGCAGGTAAGCCTGAAGACATCGATTTAGATCTCGAAGATGATTTTGACTTTGATGCGCCTTTAACCGATGCCTCTGGTCGTCCAATGTCTCGTGCGATGCAAGTGGCAAAAAAACGTTTGGATTTACCGACTTTGCCGGGCTTGGAAATATTAGATCCTGTAGATCCGAATAAGAAAGTTAATTTTACCGCAGAGCAATTGTCTCGCTTGTCTGAACTTTTAGAAATTAAGCTGCAAGAGTTTAATGTCAAAGCTAAAGTTGTAGAAGCACAGCCGGGCCCTGTCGTGACACGTTTTGAACTAGATTTGGCACCCGGTGTAAAAGCATCGAAAGTGACCAATATTTCACGTGACTTGGCACGCTCAATGTCTATGGCTTCTGTGCGTGTGGTGGAAGTCATTCCGGGTAAACCGTATATCGGGATTGAAGTCCCAAATAGTTCACGTGAAATGGTTCGTCTTATTGAACTGTTAGAAACGCCGGCATACCGTGATCCAAATGCCTTACTTAGTATGGCGATGGGTAAAGATATTTCGGGTAATCCTGTCTTGGCAGACTTGGCGAAAGCACCACATATGTTAGTGGCAGGTACTACAGGTTCTGGTAAGTCAGTCGCAGTCAATGCCATGTTGCTATCGATGTTGTTGAAATATACACCTGAGCAACTGCGACTCATCATGATTGACCCGAAACAGTTGGAACTTGCCAACTATAACGATATTCCACATTTATTAACGCCTGTTGTAACTGACATGAAAGATGCGGTGAGTGCATTGAACTGGTGTGTGAATGAAATGGAGCGTCGTTATAAGCTGATGTCTTTGATGAAAGTGCGTAAGCTAACTGACTTTAACCGCAAAATTGAAGAAGCAATGGCCAACGGGGAAGATCTCATCGATCCAACTTGGAAGCCAGATGACTCAGCAACGCAAAGTCGTGCGCCACGTTTACAGCCTATGCCGTTGATCGTAATTGTTGCCGACGAATTTGCCGACATGATCATGCAAGTGGGTAAAAAAGCTGAAGAAATGATTACCCGTCTTGCACAAAAATCACGTGCAGCAGGGATTCATTTGCTGTTGGCGACGCAGCGTCCAACCGTAGATGTAGTGACAGGTTTGATCAAAGCCAATATTCCAACGCGTGCTGCGCTACGTGTGAACAGTAAACTGGATTCACGTACTATCTTAGACGCTGGTGGTGCGGAAGACTTACTGGGTCATGGTGATATGTTGTTCCTCGGACCGGGTAAAATTGAGCCTGAGCGGGTGCATGGCGCGTTTATTTCAGACGATGAAGTGAACCGTATTTGTGATGCATGGCGTGAGCGCGGTGAACCGAATTATGTCGATGAAATCCTCACGCCTTATGATGAAGAGCCGACATCTCGCGGTTTTGAAGATGGTGATGGCGGATCAGACCGTGATGCGTTGTATGATCAATGTGTTAGTTTCGTTTTAGAAACACGTAAAGCATCGACCTCATCTTTACAGCGTAAATTCAGTCTCGGCTATAACCGTGCTGCACGGATTATTGATCAAATGGAAGAAAATGGTATCGTAAGTAGTATGGGGCCAAATGGTAAACGAGATATCTTGGTCTAAGTCCTAAAACAAAAAACCTGCTTCGGCAGGTTTTTTTATTTTTAGATTGAGAACCTATCTTGGTAGAACATGGACTGGGCCAGTTCGATAAAGGCTTTGCAGGCAGGGCTCATGAGTTTTTGATTTTTTACGGCGAGTCCAATCTGCCGTTGGGTATTTGGAAAGAGTGGACGTTTAACCACATGTGGATGCAACGCCAACAGCTCAGTAGGCATCGCCATATCTGCAACAATAGCAATCCCTTCCTGTAAATTCACCATGTTTAAAATGGTTAACAGTTGCGACATTTGATAGGTAATTTTAGGTTGTATGTAGTGTTGTTTAAGCAGTTTTTCGACATGGGACTGGCTGCCTGCACGGGTCATAATAAAGGGGTAATTTTGCAGGTCTTGGATATCTAAATAACTGTGTTTGGAAACTGAATAACTATCTGGAATCAAGGCAATGAAAATGTCTTGAATTAAGGGGAAGGTGAACAGCTGCGGCTTGGGGAGTACGGCAAAACCAACATCAATCTGACGTTCAGAAATCCAACGAGACACTTCTGCATCGGTACCTTCTTCGACATAGATTTCAATGTGTGGATAGCGCTCTCTATATGCCTTTAATAGCTCTGGAAGCAGATGAATCGAACTAGAAGAACCAAAAGAGCCAATTCTCAGCGTTCCTTGTTGAATACCATGTGCGGCATGCACTTCTTGTTGCATGATTTGTGCCGTATTGATGACTTCTTTAGCATGCAGCAATAACTGCTGACCAATGTGGGTCAGGCTAATTTCGCCTTGTTCACGGCTAAATAAGCTGACATTCCAATGTTGCTCTAAACACTTTAAGGCATGAGAGACAGCTGACTGAGTAATTCCCAGCTGTCGAGCAGCGAGAGTAAAGCTTTGTTGTTCTGCGACTTTAATAAAGATTTCAAGCTGAGAAAATGTCATTGCCATGAGTAATTACTCATTTTGTTATGAGTCTAGATGAGGATTATATTGTGCTACATAAATGGTTAAAGATGAAATAGCTACTTTATTTCAAGGCGTACAGCATGAATATCGTCGTCGCATTGTTTCCCCTCGTTGCATTAATCGCGATGGGCTATGTGCTTAAATTCACACAGTTTGTTCAGGATGAATTTTGGGCAAATTCAGAAAAACTTAATTACTACGTTTTATTTCCTGTGCTGCTTTTTTTGAATGTATCAGCCGTGCAATTGGATATGAACACCGTTTCACGAATGTTGACAGTACTGGTTGCGGGCACCTGTTTGATCAGCATTGTGTTGTGGGGGATCAAGCAGTTTATGCATATCCCCGTGCAGCGTTTTGGCGTGTATATCCAAAGTCATATCCGTTTTAATACCTATATTGGTTTGTCGCTCATGGGTGCTTTATTTGGCTCCACAGGCATGCAGATGTTTGCTATGTTAATTGCCGTTGCCGTCCCCTTAGTGAATATTATTTCAGTCTTGGCGTTTTCAAATTTAAGTGTGAAGCAATTAGGGCAGACCTGTCAGTCCATCGCAAAAAATCCCTTAATTTTAGGCTGTGTTGCAGGGGTATTGTTTAATTTATCAGGCTTGAGTCTGTTTGAAGGCTTACCTGAACTATTAAAAATCTTGGCAGCCATGAGTTTACCGCTCGGACTACTTTCTGTTGGGGCAGCATTACAGTTTCAGCAAATGCGCGCCGATCTACGTCGTTTAAGTTTAAATACGATAGGGCGTCTCATGTTAATGCCATGTATTGCTTATCTATTGAGTACTTGGATGGGTTTGACTGATTTTGAGCGGATGATTTTAGTGGTCTTTTTTGCTTTGCCAACTGCATCTTCGTCTTATATTTTGACACGCTATTATCAAGGCGATTCACAACTGATGGCGGCCATTATTAGTGTACAAACCATTGGTTTTGGCTTGATGTTTCCATTGCTCATATTGACCATGCATTGATTATGATGATATTCAATAATGCTAATTTTAAATCAGATAAAAAAGCCCGCATCATGCGGGCTTTTTTTTACTCGAAATTAAGCAAATTTTGCCAATACTTCGAGGAAACCTGCGCTTTGACGTGGATATTGAGCAATCACGTCATGAATACGCTGACCTTCAGGATTAGTTGCGTTCACATCACGGCCATCGGCAACGAATTGAGTCAAAAGACGCTCATAGTCATTTGGACGCATATGTTTGAAAGCATGGTAAAGCACGTGAAAGTCGCCATTCACTCCTTCAGGAGGAAGCTGAGTAAGGTAGGCAAAAACACGCTCATCTGACCATTCTTCGTTGAACGTTGCTGGCTGAGATAATGCCATCGCAATCTCCTTGCTGGTTTAAAATACAAAAAGGCAAAAATGAGTACGCAAGTAAAATGGTTTTATTCGCCATCTCTAAGTTAAGCGACTCATTTTATGGTTGGATCTAAAGTTATTTTTTTTATCCCGTTTACTCGAAGCAAAGCTTTTGATCTAACACAGGAATAAAACTAATCCAGCCCACTCGAAGCAAAGCTTCTCATCTTGCGGCTGGGTAAAGCAGCGCTTTACTGATCCAGCCTCACATTTTGCCTTGATTCAATTTACTTGGCTAATCAGAATTCAGATTAACGTTCTTCAGGCAAATTGATATTCATTTCAAGCATTTCAATATTCGCTTCAGAACGAACAGACATTTGAATATGTTGCTCATCTACACCACGAACATAGCGGTTTACTACTTGCATGATTTCTTTTTTCATCATGTCAATCTTGTCTTGGCTGAGGCGTTTACCTAAACCATTTTCAGATGCCACGATGACTTTTAAACGGTCTTTTGCTGTTTGTGCGCTTGAGGGTTTCTCGTCGCTGCTAAAAAGTTTGCTCCAAAATCCTGCCATGATTACGCTCCAAATAGACGTGCTAACCAACCCTTAGGTTTTACCGTAATGTGACGGTAAGGGCGCTCTTCACCAAGGAAACGTGCAACAAGGTCATCATACGCTTGGCCAGCCGCTTCTTCTGTAAACAGAATCACTGGTTTACCTTCGTTTGATGCTTGTAGAACGCTTTTACATTCAGGAATAACACCTAAAGTCGGTACGCGTAAAATATCTTTTGAAATGTCATCAATCGTCAACATCTCTTGTTTATCCGCACGTTCTGGATTGAAACGTGTAATACAGAGATGCTTACGGATACGACCTTCGTTTTGTTCTACTTTTTTGGTTTTGCTGTCGAGCATACCAATAATACGGTCAGAGTCACGTACCGAAGAAATTTCTGGGTTCGTCACAATGATCGCTTCATCAGCATGATACATTGCTAAAATTGCACCACGTTCGATACCCGCAGGTGAGTCACAAATAATGTAATCGAACTCTTGAGAAAGTTCGTCCATTACACGAGCTACACCTTCATCTGTTAACGCGTCTTTATCACGTGTTTGAGATGCTGGCAAAATGTAGAGATTTTCAATATCTTTATCGCGAATAAGCGCTTGTTGTAATCGAGCTTCGTTATTCAATACGTTTACAAAGTCATATACAACGCGACGTTCACAGCCCATGATCAAGTCAAGGTTACGTAAACCCACATCAAAGTCGATCACAACAGTTTTGTGGCCGCGAAGGGCTAAACCTGTTGCAAAAGATGCGCTTGTAGTTGTTTTACCTACGCCACCTTTACCTGATGTTACGACAACAATTTTCGCCACCGAATCCACTCCTGTTATGGTTTAAATCCCCTTTTTTAATTAGGGGTTTGGTGATTATTTATACATTAAAATTGCAAAGCTTCAAATACTAGCTCTTGCTGGTCATTCAAATAAATGTGTACTGGCTGTTTGACCACATGAGGTGGAATGTCATCAGCGACACAGTAAGTCCCTGCAATTGAAACCAATTCAGCTTCTAATGAATGGCAGAAAATACGTGCAGCCGTGTTCCCACCAGCTCCGGCAATGACTCTACCACGAGCACTACCATAAATATGTATATTTCCTGAAGCAATTACTTCTGAACCGCTATTAATACCAGCATTAATAATGATATCGCCATGGTCTTGGACTAAACATTGACCTGTACGCAAGATTTCATTGTGATACGACGTAGCATGACGAATGGTCGGTACTTCGACTGCAGCAATTTTATCTTCGGTTTTTTCTTCTGCAGGCGCGGGTTCTTCAACCACTTGTTCGCGTGTCGGTTTAACTTGTTGTAGTTTGCGATCCGCAGGAACTACGGGAAATTGGATAGCACGTGCTTGGTCCGATAGCGGACCTTCAGTGACACCAATCGGTTGAATTTCAATACTAATAAGTAGTTGAATCAGTGCAATTAGTTCTTGATCAACCGTACTTTCAATCACGGCTAATGTTCCGGGTGGAAAAGCCTTTTGGAACATTGGAGTAAGTTGCTGGCGGATCGCATCATGATCATTGGTATCGAGGTGAATGCGAATCGCATTGACCATTTTGCCTTTTATCCGTATATCAGCCATATTGAATCCTTGAGACTTCTAACTATTACTTTTGTGCCGAAGTAGTTATGTTGTAAATAGAGCAAATCCTAGAACAATTTGCATGAATACTCTAGCGGAGTTCGCAATTATTTTTGACTAAGTGTTTATTCTGTAGCTTGGTCCTGTTCCTGCATAATCTGCTGCCACTGTTTTACTTTCACTTGCTTACGAATAGCTTCTAGACTTTCAAAAACCGCAGAGCGAACCAACTCATCCAGCTGGGCATTATTTTCGATTTCAATACGGCTAACACGCTGTGAAATGTCTAAATATAGATTGGGTTTCTGAGCCGTCGATGTATTGGGATAAGCCAACGGGGAAATTAAACCTTGGGTAATATTTTCACCCAAACGTTGCCCGATACTTTGAATCTGCTGTTCAATGCGGCTGCCAACGATTGGCACTAAGCGCAATAGCTGCGTGAGTTCTGGGGTGTCTTCGATGGCCTGACTGACGATTTGTCCGACATTTTGGGCGATCAATTCACGTTCAGCACGGAGTTCTTTGCTTAAATTTTCTTGCAAAATTTCGGCCAAGACTTGGGTAAATAATTCGCGGTGATGCTGAACGACATTGCTAATCAAATCTTTATGTGTGGTACTGGTGTTTAACTCATGTCTAACTCCATCGAGTACGGTGAGTACCACTCGATCAGACAATTCTTCCATCACCACACGATAATAAAACAAAGCTTTCTTTTGCCATGCCGATGGCACAATCTGATAACCCATTTCATAAAGTCGATAGGCAATCACGCCCGCGCGAAATAAACGCAGGAAACGTAAATGCGGCACAATAGCTAAAATTTCGTACCAATGTATAAACGGGAAGAAGAACCAGCGCTGATGGTGCTTGTTGATGATGGCAATCGCCCAGCGCACCAACAATTCTACAATCAAAAAGATAATGAACCACGCTTCGGTGGTAATCACCCACGGATGCAAATGTTCACGGTAAAAACTCAGCACATCGGGCAGGTGGATACTGTTAAAGAACCAACTGCCAAGATTGCTCATGAGGAAAAAGTTCATGCACAGGCAGAACAAGTTAAAAACAATAATAAACACCATGAATATGTCATAAATTAAAAACAGTTTGAATGACCAACTGTTTGGATTGACATGATGATATTTAGATTTCTTGTTTTGCGGCATGCTGTTCTGCGACATAAAACTTCTTCTTAATTATTCAGTAACTGAGTATTTAGCTTTCATACGAGTAATGAGTTGGTCTTTCTCCGTCCACAGCTCATCTACCCAATGCTGAAATTTTTCACGGAATTCTGCATCATCTTCATAGTTGCCGCCATGCACCCACGTTGGAATTTCAATTTTACGTAAATCCACGGCGATACGTGGAACTTCACCGAGCCAAAATTCGCCATAAGCTGGTGCACCATTTGGATAGACGATGGTCATATCTACGAGAGCATCAACTTGATCCCCTAAAATATTGAGTGCTAGTGCTAAACCACCCGCTTTCGGCTTAAGAAGGTTTTGATACGGTGATTGCTGCTGCGCATGTTTTTCAGGGGTAAAGCGAGTGCCTTCCAAATAGTTCAGCAGGGTAAAAGGCTGGCTCAATAACTGTTCACAAGATTTACGCGCTTCTTCCATATCTCGATATTTAAGTTCAGGATTTTTCGCGATTTGTTTTTTGCTGTGTCGTTTCATCATTGGAAAGCCTAAAATTTTAAAAGCTTGTCCAACAAATGGAATGAAAATGAGTTCCCATTTGGTGAAGAAACGCGTCAGTGGCATACGGGTTAAACCAAAATATTGGTTAACTGTTGTATCGACCCAACTCTGATGGTTACAGGTCATGAGATAGCGACCCTGCAAATTTAAGTCGAGGCCTTCATCGATGGTGATATCCCATTTTGTGTTGGGTAAAACGTGATCAATTAACCAGTTATTAACCATGAGCCAACTGTTGGTAATTTTTATGTTGGTTTCATCAACCTTTTTTGATTTTTTAAAGAGTTTGGTTAGACCAAGGGCTAGTACAGGAGGACCATGGAAAAAAGTACTGCCTGTCATAACTGAACCGACGGTAAGTCCTTTGCTAATTTTTTTTAGTGTCGGTTGCTTATTTGTTTGAGATGACATATAAAAAGTCCTAGCGGAAATTGTCCAAATAATGATTTATTCTAATAAATATAGTTCGAGTTGATTAAATAAAAAAGGGCATCTGCAGAACTGTGAAGAAATTGTGATGGAATTAACAAATAAATCTCGTATTCATATTACAAATTGTAACTAAACGTTTTATTATTAACAAAAAATCAATGGTTCAGCCATTTGTTTTACTTCATCATTTCAACCATACAACAAAACACAAAGAAGGAGGCATGCAATGCGTGCACTAGTAATTTCGGCAGTAGTTGGGGCAATGGCACTTACTGGTTGTCAAAACATGGAATATGACAAAGCAGCAATCGGTACTGGTCTAGGTGCTCTTTTAGGCGCTGGTATTGCTTATTCTAATGCTGATAAAGACAAAATGGGTCAAGCAGCTGCAATTGGTGCTGTAGTTGGTGGTGGTGCAGGTCTTCTTCTTGATAAGAAAGAAAAACGTCTTAAACAAGAATTGGCTGGTACTGGTGTTGACGTAGGTCGTAATCCAGATGGTTCGATCAACCTTGTTATGCCATCAGTAACTTTCGCAACTAACTCTTCAACTATTCAATCTCAGTTCCAATCTGCGTTGAATGATGTTGCTAAAGTATTGCGTGAAGACGGTACTGCAAACAAACTTGCAATCGTTGTACACGGTCACACAGATAACACAGGTTCTGATGCGATCAACAACCCACTTTCTCAAAACCGTGCAAACTCAGTGAAAAACTACCTAGCGTCTCAAGGTATTTCTTCAACTCGTATTACTGCACGTGGTTACGGTTCAACTTCTCCAGTAGCGGATAACTCAACTGCTGCAGGTCGTGAACAAAACCGTCGCGTAGAAATCTCAGTTTACGAAACTAAATAAGTTTTAGTTCGAAACGAAAGGCCACCCTCGGGTGGCTTTTTTTATGGCATTTTTAATGACCGATAAAATACATTTTGCATTAGGCAAGATCGTTTCAGATGACTATAATCATCCTCGAATTAATAAGAGGAAAGACTATGTCACTGGCAAGTCAGTTGAACGACAAGCAACTTGAAGCAATGAAATACACTCAAGGACCCTTGTTAGTACTTGCAGGGGCAGGTTCAGGCAAAACATCGGTGATTACCCGTAAAATTGCCTATTTGGTGAAGCATTGTGGTATTCCTGCGCACCGTATCACCGCGATGACCTTTACCAACAAAGCTGCGCGTGAAATGAAAGAGCGTGTGACGAAGCTGATGAGCCGTGAAGAGGCAAAAGGGCTGTCGGTTTCTACATTCCATAACTTCGGGCTAAACATGCTCCGTTTGGAATTAAAAAATACACCACTGAAAAATAACTTTTCAATTTTAGATGCAGATGACTGCAAACGCATTTTGATGGACTTAATGCATCGCGACAATTTATCCGGTGCAGAAAGTAAAGAGCTGATTGCCAAAGCCATGAAAATGATTTCAGATTGGAAAAACGATCTGATTCCACCTGAGCAAGCGCATACCACCTGTGAAACAGCAGAAGACGTTCAGTTTGCACATCTGTATCAACTGTATGAGCGTAATTTACGTGCCTACAATGCTGTGGATTTTGATGATTTGATTGTCATGCCGACGCGCTTATTACAAGAAAATGCAGAAGTGCGCGATCGTTGGCAGAATCGAATCCGCTATTTATTGGTCGACGAATATCAAGATACCAACACCGCGCAATATATTTTGGTGAAATTACTCGTGGGTGTCATGGGACAGTTCACCGCGGTAGGTGATGATGACCAATCGATTTATGCATGGCGTGGTGCTAAGCCTGAGAATATGGCTTTATTGAAGGAAGATTTCCGTAATCTGAAAGTGATTAAGCTTGAGCAAAACTATCGCTCGACCAGTCGTATTTTAAAAGCTGCCAATACAGTTATTGGCAATAACCCACATATTTTCGATAAAAAGCTTTGGTCAGATAAAGGCCATGGTGAAGTGATCCGCGTGATTACTTGTCGTAATGACGATGATGAATCAGAACGCGTCGTAAAAGACTTAATTACACACAAGCTGATGAACGGTAAAAATTGGAAAGACTACGCCATTTTATACCGTGGTAATTTCCAAGCACGTGCTTTGGAGACACAGCTACGCCAAATGCAGATCCCGTATAAATTATCGGGTGGTCAGTCTTTCTTCGCTCGTGCTGAAATTAAGGACTTGATGAGCTACTTGCGTCTGATCATTAACCCTGAAGATGACAGCGCATTCTTACGAATTATCAATACACCAAAACGTGCGATTGGTCCTGTGACTTTGGAAAAGCTTGGTCTATTTGCGCAGGAAAGTAATTTGTCTTTGCTCAGTGCAGCAGGGGATCAGCGCTTGAGCATGGCGATTCCGAAAAAAGCTACAACCCAATTGGCTGAATTTGCAGACTTTATTTCGACCTTTACCCGTGAATTATTAGAAGATGATGAGCCTGTTCCCATTATTCGTCGCATGATGATTGAAGCAGGTTATATCGACTATGTTAAAGAGTCTGCTGCTACTCCTGCGCAGGAAAAAACCAAACTGGATAATATTGAAGTGCTATATAGCAGTATTCAAAGTTTGATAAACCGCGCTGAAGATGTAGATGAAAAGAACATTGAAAGTGTGATTCGTAAAATGGTGCTGCTCGATATGTTAGAACAGCAACAAGAAGAAGAAGACACCGATAAAGTCAATTTGTTAACACTTCATGCGTCGAAAGGTCTGGAATTTCCATTCGTTTATTTGATTGGTCTGGAAGAAGAAATTCTACCGCATAAAAACTCCATTGCTGCCGACACGGTTGAGGAAGAACGTCGACTGATGTATGTGGGGATTACTCGTGCACGTCAAGGTTTAACCATGACTCTTGCAGAGCAGCGTAAAGCCGGTGGTCAAATGCGACAAATGACACCAAGCCGTTTCTTGGACGAACTGCCACAAGATGAATTGGAGTGGTTAGGGCGCAAGAAAAAGCTGGCAGGGGATATCGATCCTAAACAGCAAGCACAGCATTATTTAGAAAATTTACGCGCGCTGATTAAGCGTTAAAGCTTAATGCGTAGAATATTTTATTTATTTTTTGAAATTCGTTTTATTGAAACAGGAATGAACCATGAAAGTTCAAGTTAAAGTTCTCGACACACGTTTAGGTACGGAATGGCCAATGCCAACTTATGCCACAGCAGGTTCGGCAGGTCTTGATCTCCGTGCATGTGTAGAAGAAACCACCGTAATTGAACCGGGTCAAACTGTTCTGGTAAAAACAGGCCTATCGATTTATATCGAAGACACTAACTTTGCAGGTTTAATTCTGCCACGTTCAGGCTTAGGTCATAAACACGGAATCGTGTTGGGTAACTTGGTCGGTTTGATTGATTCAGACTACCAAGGTGAATTGATGGTATCTGTTTGGAACCGTAGCCAAACGGCATTTAGCCTAGAGCCGGGTGAGCGTTTAGCACAATATGTTTTAGTGCCAGTTGTACAAGCTCAGTTTGATATTGTGGATGAGTTTGAAGCCACTGAACGAGGAGCAGGCGGTTTTGGTCATACAGGTAAAAACTAATCAGCGCAAGACTTTTGCTCCAGTGTGTTGACAAGTAAATGCCTAAAATCACGTAGCGAATAAAAAACCATCCTCGTGATGGTTTTTATTTATATCATTTTATTTAAATTTTTATTTATTCAAATTCAAATCTATATTTAGAGTATTTTGGATCTTATCAGGATTTTTAATTCTGATGAGTTTACTTGGTTTATATTTTAGGGGTGAGGGTAAAGAATAATTAGAATTTTGTGTATTGGTTTAAATTTGATCGATTTACTATATTTATACACATTTGAATAAATAATCAAAAATATTTGAAAAGTAAAATATTTAAGACTGAATGATAATTTGATATTTTTATTAATGTAAAATATTGATTTTATTTTAAAAATAAATTATTGGATAAATGTGAGTGTAATTTTTAGATCAGTATTTAAATATTATTAATTGATTGTTAATTAAATTTGTTATAAAAAAAGCTACACTTTTTTTCAGGATTTTATCCTTTAATTAAAAGCTTAAATTCTCAATAGAATTTTAGATTTTTTAATTAATAAAGATGTAATTAGAAGAACATAGTATGGGTTCACTGTTTAGTCACTTTCCGCAACATATTTTTCGTGCATATGACATTCGCGGGAAAATATCGCTCTTAAATGCTGATTTAGTTCAGTCAATTGCTTGTGGCTTAGTCAAACAATATTTAGATGTAGGGCAAAAGAGACTTGCTATTGGCTATGATGCGCGTTTAACCAGTCCAACCTATGCAAAAATAATTCAAAAAGTCTGCCATGAGGCTGGCCTTGAAGCGGAAATTATTGGCTGCTGCTCAAGCCCGATGTTGTATTTTATTGCGGGACAATTTCAAGGCAATGGCATTATGGTGACGGCGAGCCATAATCCTAAATCAGATAATGGTATCAAGTGGATTATCAAAGGTGAGCCACCTTGTCCGGAGATGATTCAACACGTTGCAGTCGAAGCACGAAATTGTTTTTCATCGGAACGTGTGCATTTGATGACTGAACTTGAGCCACACGAAATCAAGCCTGAATATTGTTTGGCCTATCAGAAATTTATTTTAGATGACATACATTTACAGCAACCACTTAAAGTTGTGATCGATGGCATGCATGGTTCAGCTGGGCATTGTGCAGCCTTATTATTAAATAAATTAGGCTGTGAAGTTTTGGCATTACGTTGCCAAGCTGATGGACATTTCCCTGATCATGCTCCAGATCCATCACAGCTCAAACATTTAACTCACCTTCGCCAAGCTATAAAGCAACAACAAGCCGATATTGGCATTGCTTTAGATGGTGATGGTGATCGTTTAGTGCTGATTGATGAATCTGGCAAAGTGGTTTCTGCAGATCGATTATTATGTTTATTTGCTGAAATTTGTTTGACTCAAAAACCACATGCAGAAGTGGTATTTGATGTGAAATGTTCAACAATGATTCGGGATACCGTGTCTGATCTAGATGCGCAGCCTGTCATGATTCGAACGGGCAGTAGTTTCTTGCGAAAGTATATTTCCCAATCTAAAGGCAAAGCGGTTTTTGGTGGTGAATACGCAGGGCATTATGTTTTTAATGACGGTCGTGGTGGTGGCTATGACGATGGTCTATATGCTGCCTTAAGGGTCTTAGAATATATTCAAGCTCAGGGGCTGACATTGTCACAAGCTTTGGCGAAATATCCAGAGCGCTTTAGTACCGAAGATTTATATGTCAGTACACATCAGCATGATCCAGCGGAAGTTTTAAAGCTGGTTGAAGCCAATTCTGCGCGAATTCCGGCACAAATCAGTAAAATTGATGGAATACGCCTTGATTTTGATGATGGATTTGGCATCATTCGAGCATCGAATACAGGTGAGTATTTCACTTTACGCTTTGATGCCAATTCATCAGCACGCTTAAAAGAAATACGAGATCTGTTTGTTTCTATGTTAGTTGAGCACTATCCAGACATTGCTCATGACATTCCAGATGCTCAATAAGGAGAGGCAAATGCCACATCAACATACTGGCATCGACAAAGCACAAATCCTGACGGAAGCTTTGCCGTATATTCAACGTTTTGCGGGTAAGACGCTGGTAGTGAAGTATGGTGGTAATGCCATGACCGATCCTGAGCTTGAGAGTTCATTTGCACGTGATATCGTATTGCTGAAAACGGTTGGTCTAAATCCGATTGTGGTACATGGCGGTGGTCCACAAGTGGATTCATTCCTCAAACAATTAGGCCGTGAGTCTGATCGTATCGACGGTATGCGCGTGACTGATCCTGCAACGATGGAAGTTGTCGAGATGGTCTTGGGCGGCAGCGTGAACAAATCGATTGTGAACTTAATCAATAAACACGGTGGCCGTGCAATTGGTTTAACGGGTAAAGATGGTAATTTGATCCGTGCGCAAAAATTATTGATGGAAAAAACTGCCGAAGATGGTTCAGTAAAACAGATTGATTTAGGTCTAGTTGGCGAAGTGGTTGGTGTGAAAACTGACGTACTTGAAATGTTTACCCAAAGCGATTTTATTCCTGTGATTGCACCATTAGGTGTAGACGAAGACGGCAACACCTATAACATCAATGCTGACTTAGTTGCAGGTAAAGTGGCTGAAGCATTGGGTGCGGAAAAGCTAATTCTTTTGACCAATATCACGGGTGTTTTAGACGAAAATAAAAATCTGCTGACTGGGTTAACCACCCAAGAAGTCGATCGTTTGATTGAAACTGGCGTGATCTATGGCGGCATGATTCCGAAAGTTGGCTGTGCATTAGATGCAGTCAAAGGCGGCGTAATCAGCGCGCATATCGTTGATGGTCGTGTACCTCATGCAACATTACTTGAAATCTTTACAGATCATGGTGTGGGGACTTTAATCACCAATCGAACCAATGTGAAAAAAGCTTAAGATACTTAGCATTTTTTGATATAAAAAAGCCTCTTTTGAGGCTTTTTTATTATTTATCAGTTGGCTAAGTGACATTTGAAAAGATCAAATAATGTATTTGCCCTGTTGGATTATAAAAACTCTTACAATGGCGCCGATTTTAGATTTACAACAACTAAAACTGTCATGCACAATAGAGAAATCATAGATTTACTGCTGAAATGATCGATATGTGCCAGCTGCTCGGAATGAATTGTGCGACTCCTACCGATATTACTTTTTCGTTTCGGGGATTTTCGCAGCGAGCAGGAATTACCTCAGATCATTGTGATGGCTTTGGTATCGCTTTTTTTGAAGATAAAGCATGTCGTTTATTTGTCGACAATCAATCTGCTGTAGAGTCTCCGATTGCTGAGCTGATCCGAAACTACCCGATTAAATCTCGCAATGTGATTGCACACATTCGTAAAGCGACGCAAGGCAAAATTAATCTTGAAAACTCACATCCATTTAGTCGTGAATTGTGGGGCAGACAGTGGATTTTTGCGCATAATGGCGACCTGCATGGCTTTCAGCCTGAGCTCACAGGGCGCTTCAGCCCCGTCGGCAATACCGACAGTGAATTGGCCTTTTGCTATTTGCTCGAGCAAATGGTGAAACGTTTTGGTTATACCGAACCTACACTCGATCAGGTGTTTGATCTGTTATTAGAAATTTCTCCGAAAATTGCAGAACATGGCACCTTTAATTTTTGTTTGTCGAATGGGCAGGCGCTATTTAGTTATGCGATTACCAAGCTGCATTGGTTGGTTCGAGAGTTCCCATTTCAACCTGCACAGTTGATTGATATTGATGTTGAAGTCGATTTTAGTGAAGTCACCACGCCTGAAGACCGTGTTGCCGTGATTACCACTGAACCCCTAACGCAAAACGAAGTTTGGACAGCATTTGAGCCGGGTGAAATGATTTTATTTCAACATGGTCGTCCGATACGTGCTGCAAAGACGGTTGTTGAACGTTTAGAACGTGAGCGGCTGGACCCATCTTTAAAACGTGTCACACGTGCAGATCAGTATTAATTTTGAATGAAAGATATTCATTATAAAAATGAATATCTTACATTTTATTGAATTAAGGGTGTTTTCTAAGATATTGAATTGATTAAAAAATATCTTAGCTTTATACTCGGGATTAAATAAATTAACATAATAAAAACAATTGATTACAATATAAATGGCAGTATTTCAATTAAAACCAACCTTTTTACTTCATTTTTATTTAAGTTCTTTAATTATATGATGAAATTTACGTGATAAGTCCTTCATATTTATAGGTGGTCGTAATGAAAATGAAATGGGTTCCAGAATACAATACTGGTATCGATGTGATTGACGATCAACACAAACGGATTCTTGACTACATCAATGAAATTGATGGCATTGACGCAAATACAGATCGTGATCGTGTAAAACAAATTCTGGAAAACATTATTGATTACACGCAATCACATTTTACCTTCGAAGAATCTTTACAAGAAGAAGCGGGTTATAAATATCGTGTGCCACATAAACGCGTACATGATTTATTTATTAAAAAAATTGAATCTTACCGCGACCGTTTTGAAATGGGGCATGCGATTGAAAATGAATTACATGAAGTGCTTTCAAAATGGCTGATTAACCATATTCAGCACGATGATGCTGATTATGTCGGTGCGGTTAAAGAAAATATGATGGGTATCATCAAAGAAAAAGAAAAGAAAAAAGGCAAAAATTGGTTTGCACGTTTCTTTTCATAACCTCAAAAAATGAAATAAAAACAATTAAACTCTAATAATATTATTTGCGCAGCAAATCACCTTTAAGGTGATTTGCTTTTTGTTTTTGATTTTCAAGGCACAGCAAGGCAAAATAGCGCTAGAATTTTCAAAGGAATTTGTCATGCAGGACAATGCGATGTCGAAATGGTTATCGCCACTGATGGCGTTCTGTTTATCTTTTATCATTATTGCAACTTTAGCACCGGTAACAGGTATTCAAATTGAACGTCAGCTAGATTTCTGGCTGTTGTGGCTAGGTACAATGCTTATTTTAGCTTTACCGCTATGTTATTTGGAAATTGCTTTAGCAAAACGTTCAAAAATTACAGCAGTTCAAGCACTGTCTTCGCTAACACGTGATGCGGATGCTTCACCCAAATGGCGTATAGTCGGTTGGCTTGCCGTAGTATTTATTCCATTTTTAGCAGGTGCCATGCTTTCAGCCGCGTCGCAATATGTGGCAATTTTTACAGCTAATGGTTTTGCCTATAGCATTATTTTGGCTGTCTTTGCGGTCATTGCATTTGCATTGTCGTTTGTACCACGCCAATTTTTAGTGATTTTGACCGCTATTGGTGTGATTGCTGCAGTAGTCTTAGCGAATGTTATGGGAACGGCATTGCCAGAGTGGAAAATGACTGCGCTCGAATTTAGTGAGTGGGGCAATGCAACTGTTTTGGCGCTCGTAGCAAGTGGTTTGGGGATGGGCTTGTACTGGCAGTCAAGTTTGCCAGCCGTGAAGCAACAAGAGATTGCAAGCAAAACGGTATTTCCAATTTGGATCGCTCAACTTTTGGCAGTGGTTGCTTTTGCCTTTTTCGCAGCAAAAGCACAAGTACCTGCTTTAGCACTGGTTGTGGGTTTAGTCGCAGCTTCAGCATTGCTGATTCAAATGGCACGTGAACAATTACAACAACGCCAATTGGCCGTAGTGGTGCAATGGGCGATTTTATTGGTTGCGGTTTTTGTATGGGCACTGAGCAGTGTTGTTCCAGTATTTAATATTGCCTTGTTGATTTGGGGCTTAATTATTTGTCTGATTTATGCGATTTTCGCAGGTTGGATTATGAAGATTAGTCATCTACGTAAGTCAATGAACTTCAGTCATGAAACCTTTTATAATATTTGGCGTATTGCCGTACGTATCGTAGTGCCCTTGTCAATAATATTGGCATTGGTGGCTGTGATTGGGCAGTTATTCTAATGACAGCTCAGTTACAAGTATGGGTCGCTTATGCGAGCGTGGAACAGCAGATATTAATTCCGCTGAGCTTTAATCCCGGTATGACGGTTGAAGATGCTATTGTGCAAAGTGGCATTCGAAAACAAGTGGATTTACCAGAAGTATTAACACTAGGAATCTTCGGGGCGCGTGTAAGCGATTCATCTCAGTTACTTGAAGCAGGTGATCGCGTCGAAATCTATCGTGCATTAACCATTAATCCGAAAGATATTCGTCGTAATCGCGCCAAGAAAAATCCCGTCGGCCGTTATTGTCGAGGCAATCGTTTCAAGCAATTGTACTTATAAAAAAAACCCCTAAATTTAGGGGTTTATTTTTATCTTAAAGCGACTATAGTGGTGGCGCAGTTAAAATCGCTTCTTTAGAACCTGGTAAGCCCGGTTGAGACTCTGGAATGGTTTCTAAGCCTTCAATTTTTTGAACGATACCGTTTTGGTCAAAGAAGATTTTTAAGTGTTGACCATGTGCAGCAGGAATCTTGGCTTTTTTAGCATATGTTCCTGGGGTATACTTATAAATGTAGTCCCAACGTAACGGATTCATTGGATCGGCAACAGTTGGACTACCTAGCAAAAAGCGAACTTGTTGGTGGCTCATTCCCACTTGAATTTTAGCCGCTTGTGCTTGAGTTAAAGGTGTACCTTGTGGAATATCAACTTTATAAACGCCCAAGGTTGAACAGCCTACGAGCAATGAAGTGACGAATAACGTCAGCATGATTTTTTGCATTTTGCTAAACTATCCCAAATTAATTATGATGCATTTGATCCAAGGATAGATCATACTGCATCTACACTTTGTTGCATATTCCAACTTTAATTTTGTTGAGAGACCTTTTTTCATGCCTATTTCAAATCAAGATTTACGTAAAGCTGGACTTAAAGTTACACTTCCACGAATTAAAATATTGGAATTGCTTGAAAATTCAAGACAACATCACTTAAGCGCAGAAGATATTTATAAGACTTTACTTGAACAAGGTGAAGATGTGGGTTTAGCAACTGTGTATCGCGTGTTAACACAGTTTGAAGCTGCAGGTATTATTCAACGCCATCATTTTGAAAACAATCATTCTGTTTTTGAGATTATGCAAGAAGATCACCATGACCATATTGTGTGTCAAAACTGCAATAAAGTGGTGGAATTTACTAATGATGTGATTGAGCATGAGCAACATCAAGTGGCAGAAAAATTTGGTTTCCAACTTACAGGTCACTCATTAAATCTTTATGGCTATTGTGATGCGCCTGAATGCCAAGAAGCATATCGTAAAAAATAATCCAATGCGGATGAGAATGAATAAAAAACAGACTTCATATGAAGTCTGTTTTTTATTTCCGAAAGCGTTTAAGCAAAATTAATGTTGACCATCAAAGGTAATATTTGAATTTGCACGCAGTAAATGCTCACCGCCTTCTTCAGACAATTTAATTTGTAGACGCAGGTCGTTCGGTGAATCGGCATGTTTGAGCGCATCTTTGTAGCTAATTTGCTTGGCTTTATAAAGGTCATATAAAGCTTGGTCAAAGGTTTGCATACCCAGTTCACGAGAACGCTTCATCAGGTCTTTAATTTCGTGCACTTCACCCTTACGGATTAAATCTGAAATTAAAGGTGAGTTGATCAAAATCTCAATGGCAGCACGACGTGAATTACCATCAATGGTTGGAATCAATTGCTGCGCAACCATTGCTTTTAAATTCAAAGACAAGTCCATGAACAGCTGACTATGACGATCCGCTTCAAAGAAGTGAATGATACGGTCGATGGCCTGGTTGGCGTTGTTGGCATGCAGAGTAGCAAAAACCAAGTGACCCGTTTCAGCAAAGGCAATTGCATAGTCCATGGTTTCACGTGAACGAATCTCACCAATCAGAATCACGTCAGGTGCCTGACGTAGCGTATTCTTTAAGGCAACTTCGAAAGAGTCGGTATCAATACCCACTTCACGTTGGGTAATGATACAGCCTCGGTGTTGGTGTACAAATTCAATCGGGTCTTCAATCGTAATGATATGACCTTTGCTATTTTCATTACGATAGCCAATCAAAGATGCCAAAGAGGTTGATTTACCTGTACCCGTTGCACCTACGAAAATGATAATACCACGCTTGGTCATCGCTAATTCTTTTAAAATCGGCGGTAATTTCAACTCATCCATCGTTGGAATAACGGTTTCGATACGACGAAGCACCATGCCTGGCTGGTCACGTTGTTGAAAGGCGCTGACACGAAAACGAGCAGATTTACTGGTATTGCTAATGGCAAAGTTACATTCGCGCGTATCGGCAAATTCCTTACGCTGTTTGTCAGACATAATCGAATGTAAGATTTGACCGACAGTCGGGCCCGGTAACTTAGTCGAGCCAATTGGCAAAATTTGCCCATTGATCTTAATCGAGGGTTCAACATCGGCTGTAATAAACAAATCCGATGCTTTTTTCTCCACCATATAATCAAGTAAGCCGTTAAAATCCATAACGATCGCCCCAGAAAAATAAAAAAATTACAAGAAAGATTCGGGTTGTTTCGCTGCAGTCCGTGCAGTTTGCGTACTAATAATGCCTTTTGCGACAAGGTTTTTTAAGCTTTGATCGAGTGTGGTCATACCGTAGTTGGCACCGGTTTGAATCGCAGAATACATTTGTGCGACTTTGTTTTCACGAATCAAGTTACGGATCGCAGGAATACCAATCATAATTTCATGGGCAGCCACACGACCACCGCCATTTTTCTTGAGTAGGGTTTGTGAAATTACGGCTTGAAGTGATTCGGATAACATTGCACGAACCATATCTTTTTCTTCAGCAGGGAATACGTCAATCACACGGTCAATGGTTTTTGCGGCAGAGGTTGTATGTAGTGTACCGAAGACCAAGTGACCGGTTTCAGCAGCTGTCAGCGCCAAACGAATGGTTTCAAGGTCACGCATCTCACCGACTAAGATAATATCCGGGTCTTCACGCAGTGCGGAACGAAGTGCTTCGTTAAAGCCGTGCGTATCACGGTGTACTTCACGTTGGTTGACCAAGCATTTTTTTGATTCGTGTACAAATTCGATCGGGTCTTCGACCGTTAAAATATGGTCATAACGGTTGTCGTTAATGTAATCGACCATCGCAGCAAGCGTGGTAGATTTACCCGAACCCGTTGGACCAGTCACCAATACGATGCCACGTGGATATTCACAAATATCTTTGAAGATTTGGCCCATACCAAGATCTTCAATGGTTAGTACTTTTGAAGGAATGGTACGGAATACGGCACCAGCACCACGGTTTTGGTTAAATGCGTTCACACGGAAACGAGCCACGCCAGGTACTTCAAATGAAAAGTCAGTTTCTAATTTTTCTTCGTAATCACGACGCTGTTTATCGTTCATGATGTCGTAAACCAATTTGTGCACTTCTTTGTGTTCAAGAGCAGGAAGGTTGATACGACGAACTTCACCATCCACACGAATCATTGGTGGCATACCAGAAGATAAATGTAAATCCGAAGCGTTATTTTTGGCAGCAAAGGCCAATAGTTCTGTAATGTCCATAAAATCCCCGAGATAAAAATTAAATCTTAATTATTTTGATAGAATAATAAGGCTTTCCCACAGCTTAACCAACACTTAGTTGCAGGGCAATGCAAAAAAAGATGAATGAAATGAGAACCCCGTCAATGAATAAACTTCAAGAAGCACGAAATCAAGTCTTGCAGCAAATTGAGCAGGCTTGCCAACTTGCGGGTCGACCACAGCAGTCGGTTGAATTGTTGGCTGTATCTAAGACGCATCCTGCTGAAATGCTAAGAGAAATGTATACAACGGGGCAACGCTCATTTGGTGAAAATTATCTGCAAGAAGCGCTTGAAAAAATAGAGGCTTTGGCAGATTTAGAGATTGAATGGCATTTTATAGGTCATGTACAGCGTAATAAAACCAAACATTTGGCTTCAAACTTTGCTTGGGTGCATGGGGTAGACCGTTTGATTATTGCGGAGCGTTTATCAAGCCAGCGAGAAGCGACTCAAGCGCCTTTGAATATTTGCCTACAAGTCAATATTGACGCGCAAGATACGAAGGATGGCTGTCAGCCGAATGAAGTAGCAGATTTGGTCGCACAGATTTCTACGCTACCGAATTTACGCTTACGTGGACTGATGGTGATTCCTGCTCCAAACAATCCGCAAGCGTTTGCTGATGCCAAAGTGCTCTTTGAGCATGTCAAAGCACAGCATGCGAAACCTGAAGATTGGGATACATTAAGTATGGGGATGTCAGGCGATATGACTGATGCGATTGCTGCGGGTTCAACGATGGTTCGCGTGGGGACAGCATTGTTTGGCGCACGTGATTATTCAAAATAGGACAGAAGATTCAGCCTGCTTTCAAAAACTAGGCTTATAAAGTGTAAGCACAGCAGATAAATTTTCACAATAGATGAAACCTATGGGTTCAAAGTGAGCCTTTTAATTTGAACTTTCCATTAAAGTTGAGTACAAAATAATCAGGATGTTTTTGATATTGAAGTAATTCACACTTGGACAAATAGGGAAGTTCATGACGGCATATTATCAGTTGATTCAACGCGACGTAGATGCGCAAGGCTGTGTCACGGCACATTACCATTCGACCAATTTAGCACAAGGTGCATGGAATGCACATGAGCAACACATGGCACCAGCTACAGGCATTATTTGTGCTGAATTAGACCGTTTTTCACCACGTCATGATATGCGTATCGGGCGCATTAGCCTCGATATTTTGGGCTTAATTCCTGCTGGCGAGTTTGAAATAATCACGCAAGTGATTCGTCCGGGAAAAACCATTGAACTGATTGAATCTGAAATGCGGGCTCAGGGCAAAACCTGCATTGTGGCACGCACTTGGCGCATGATGACGCAAAATAGCCAGTCCGTGAAAGGTTTGGAGGATGCTGATGTGACTGGGCCAGAAACTGCGCCGATTTGGGACGGTATCCGTCAGTGGCCGGGGGGATATATTCAGTCGATTGAAGCAAGAAGCCATGGGCGCCGTGCAGGTCAAGGCATTGTGTGGCTGAGAACACAGCATGACATGGTTGAAGGTGAGCCGACTGCTGATTTTGTCCGTTTAATGGGCATGGTTGATACCGCCAATGGTATTGTTCCGCGTCAGGATTGGCCATTTGGCTGGGGCTTTCCAAATCTGGATCTACAAATCCATTTGCACCGTTTACCACAGGGACAGTGGTTAGGTCTGGAAACCGTGCAGCAGTATGGAGCGGATGGTGTTGGTTTGAGTAGTTCTGTATTGCATGATGTCCATGGCCCATTTGGGCGTAGTGAACAGATTTTAACGCTACGTCCACTCGGGACGTAATGATCTAGAGAATCAAAAATTATAAAGCCTGCTTTAAGCAGGCTTTTTTTAAGATACGATTTGGATGGTGCTTGCACCTGCTCCGACAGGATTGACTTGAATTTGCACAGGGATTCGTTCGTGCATTTCTTGAATGTGAGAAATTAGCACGACTTTACGCCCTTGGTTTTGTAGCTGATCCAGAGCATTCATTACCATGTGCAGACTTGAAGCGTCTAGCGTACCAAATCCTTCGTCAATAAATAGGCTTTCAATTTTTGTTGTACCTGATGCCATGCTCGCAATGGCTAAGGATAAAGCGAGCGCGGTTAAGAAAGACTCACCGCCTGAAAGCGAAGAGACCGAGCGGGTTTCACCATCCATATCATGATCGACAATGGCTAGGCTTAATGAGTTTTCAAGGCGCTTTAAGGTATAGCGCTGTGAAAGCATCGCCAATTGCTGATTGGCATATTCAATTAAAATATCGAGGTTATATTGCTGTGCCAAATCACGGAATTTCTTGCCCGTTGCATCGCCCATTAAGCTCGAAATCTTATTCCAACGATGTTCCTCAGATTGGATCTGTTGAATCTGATCGCTAAATTGCTGCTGTTTTGCTACATTGCGTTGATGTACTTCGAGTTTGAGTTTCACTTCATCACGCTGTTCCATCACTTGGGTTATTTGTTCAACCAAACTTTGTAATTGTGAGAGTAGTGCTTCAAATTCGATTTCAGGCTGCAGCATTAAGTGCTGCTGTAGTTGCTCATCCAATGTTTTCTTAGCAGACTGAGCATCGCTATATGCACGTTCAGCCGAGCTAATTTGCTGTTTCAGTTGCAGCTCTTGCTCATGTGTAATTTCACTGAGCTGCTGTAACAAGGCGTCACTAAAATCAATATGCAGCGCTAACCACTGTTGAATACTCAACGCGGCTGCATTTTGTTGAGTTTGCAACTGTAGTTGCTGTGCCTGATATTTTTGCAGTGTTGCTTGTGCCGTATCAAAGGCTTGGCGTCGCTGCTCAAATTGTTGACGTACCGTATTAAACTGAGTCTGCAGCTGTTGTCGGTTTTGCTCAAACTGTAATAACCATTCATGCGGTTTTTCAACAGTTACTTGAGTCATGGTAAAAATAGCTTGGATTGCAAGATCGCTATTTTGTTTACCTTCTTCTAACAGTGTCGAAATGCGTTTTTCAGTTGCAGCAATATTCTCTAGACTGAATTTACTGCGCTGTTTTGCCTGTTCCAGCTGATGTGTTATTTGATTCAGCTGAGCATTTAGTTCATTACGTTGTTTTAAGGTGTTAAGACGTTGCTGTAATTGAATATAAATTTCTTCAGCAGCGGTGCGGGTTGACTGCTGCCATGCGTATTTTTCAGTGTCATCCAATAAAGACAAAATAGGTTGAATATTTTGTTCCGCATGCTGTATTTCTGTCAGCTGCTTTGTCGTGTGCTGAATGTATTGAGTCAAAGTATGGCTGTTTTGCTGCGCCTGTTCATGGGTTTTTAAATCAGCTTCTGTTTGCTGCAAAGATTGCTGTGTTTGTGCAATATGATGCGTTATAGCCGTTTCAAGCAAGCTCAAATCTGAGTGCAAATCGTATGGAATATTCAGTGCATTAAGTGATTGCTCAAGCTGGGTTTGGGCATTGCTCTGTTGCGTGCTGATTGCGGTGAGTTGCTGTGCATTGGCTTCAAAGGCAGTGGACTGCTGTGTGCATTTTTTTTGCAGTTGCTGCCACAGATCAAACGTTATTTTTTCCTGCGCTAGTGCTTGCTGTTCCTGCTGTACTTGCAGTTTCAATAGTTCATGGGAAAGCACATCTTGGTTATATGTATAAGGGTGCTCGGTGCTGCCGCAGACCAAACATGCTTCACCTGCAACCAGATTTGCTCTGAGCTGTTCAATATTTTCTGCATGCAGTAATCGCTGCTGCTGCAGTACAGTTTGCAAATTCTCTCGAGCTGCTTTTTGTGCATGAAATTCAGTTTCAGCCATGCTGCATTGCTGCTGATTCTGTGTGAGATCACTTTGCAGTTGGTGCTGGTCTTGCAATTTTTGCTGATGTTCAACATGAATGGCGTGGTAATGCTGCCAATGACTCTTGGTGATATCTAATTGATTGATGCGATTTAATAAGTCTTCACGCGCTGTACGCAAGCCCGTAATTTTCGAGTTAAGTGCTTGGTCTTGCCCAAATTGCTGAATGAGCTGGTCAAGTTGCTGTTGTTTTTGTGCCACTTGTTGCGTGGCTTGAGCGACATCACCATATTGCTGCTCAAATTGCACATAACTTTGAATAAAACGCTGTAAAGGGCTGAGATGTGCAGACAGTGCTTCATCCAAAATTTGAAAATGTGCTGTTTGCGAGAGTAGGGTATTTTGCTGCGCTATATTTTGTTCTAACTGCTGCTGTACTTGTAACAATTGCTGTTCGGCTTGAAGCAGCGGGGCATGCTGATCTTGCAGTTTTTTGAGTTCATCTTTTACAGCAATTAGCTGATCGCCTAGCACTCGGCGGTCGGCAATTCGCGCACGTACTAAATCAATTTGATCTTGATGATCAACTTCAAATTGGTGCTGCTGTTTTTGCTGTAGATCAAGTTGTTTAAATTGAGTTTTTTCATGATTAAACTTAATTTCAATTGCGCTGAACTGCTGCTGTGCTTGAGCCAATTGAGGCTGCAGCGTTGCTATTTCAGTACTTAAATTCTTGCGTTGAATGATGCTTGGACGGATTGAGGCGAATTTTTCCAGTTGCTGCAATTGCTGCTTCTGCGGCTGCAGTGCATCGAGTTGCTGCTGTTGAACAGCCAAATATTGCTCACGTTGCTGAATATCCGCAATCAGTTTATCTTTGTGTTGAAACCATTGCTGCTGTTTGAGCAATTGCTGCTTTTCACTTTCGAATTTTTGGTAAGACTCTGTATGACTTTGAAAATTCGCCGTGTATAAGGCAAGATCTTCATCCGATAAAATTTCAATATCACCGAGTCGAACTTCCAAAGCCTTACGCTGATTGGCAATTTGCTTGGTTTTTTCAAAGGCCAATTGACCAATTTTCCCGAAAATACTGGAATTGGTTAGATACTCCAATAGCTCGCCACGTTCATTATCACGCGCTTTTAAAAAAGCGGTCACTTCTGACTGAGCCAGTAAAACGGCACGGGTGAACTGTTCAAAACTGAGTTGAGTAATGCGTAAAATTTGGCTCTCAACCGCTTTGGTTTTATCCGCAACAACAGTGCCATCTGTTAAGCATTTCAGTGAGCGCTGTACGCTTTGCAATTTACCGTTTGGGTTTTCACGGGCACGTTTAATTTCCCAACGTGCAGAATAGACTTTTTGGTCTTGAGCAATAAAACTGAGCTCGGCAAAGCCTTGGCCTGTACCACGGCGCAAGACTGTTTGCGGTGAGTTGGTCGGCAGCTCTGAACCATCTACATCGATGAGTTTGCCATCGCTGTCTTTTAAGCGCGGCACACGGTTAAACAGCGCCAAACACATGGTATCTAAAATAGTCGATTTACCAGCACCTGTTTTACCAATAATTGCCACTAAGCCTGCACTTGCTAAGGGTTCAGATTCAAAATCAATAAAATGCTCACCCGCTAAAGATGCCAAGTTTTTAATGCGTATAGATAAAATTTTCATGGCAATTCCTTAAGTGTTCGCATCATCTTCAAGTGATTTTTGTGCTTCATCGACCAAACTTAAAAAATCTTTCATTACGGTGTCATCAGCACCGTAGCCCTGTTTTTCCCAAAGGTTTTGGAATAATTTTTCAGGCGTAGGCGGATCAAGGTTGATTGCGGCTTGCTGCGGATTATTTTGATCTGAATTTAAATAACGGCGGCTGATGCGCACCAAACGATAACGGTTTGGCGCTAGCGCTTCTTCAAATTGCTGTCGTAAATTCGGTGCAGGCGGAGTGTCGGTATGATATTCAATTTCGACATATTCACGCTGATCAATATCTTCAATTTCACCGCTCGGCAAAGCGGATAATTGTGCCAAAACTTCTGGAATTGTGCCTTTGATGCGATGCAATTGCACGCTGCGCGGAATCGCTAAGGACTCTATTTGAAAGCGTGATTCATCGCTTTGAGTCGGGTCAATACTGATATCAAGCACTTGATGCTTATAATTGATTTCACTAAATGACAGGGGAATCGGTGAGCCGCTATAACGGATATGAGTTTGTCCAACTTTTTGCGGTTTATGCAAATGCCCAAGAGCCACATAATCAATTACATCATCAAACAACGCTGTTGATAAAGCTTCTTCATTACCGACCACAATCGGGCGTTCAGAATCAGACGTTTCACCGCCTTGCATGTGGGCATGGGACATTAAAATTAAGGCTTGATCTGGAGTTTTACGTGCATTGGCTTCAGCAATTAATTGTTGATGTACATAGGCAATGGCATTTTGACTATTGGTGGTTTGATCATTGAAACCGGTGATCTCGGCAGCACGTAGAAAAGGTAAAGTCAGGCACCATGCCACTACATTTTTGTGTTCATCATAAATAGGTACCAGCAGTCGGTCTAAATCGAGCTGACCTTCGGTATTTTTATGGACCACGCCTACAGCTTTGGCATGGTATTTTTCTAATAAAGGCTCAACTTGTTCAATACGGTAGCCTGAGTCATGGTTGCCTGCGATCATCAGGGTTTGCATGTGCGGAGCCCGCTCATGTGCATCTGCTAGAAACTGATACAACTGTTTTTGCGCTCTGGAAGCGGGGTTGATCACATCAAAAACATCGCCTGCAATGAGCAGGGCATGTGGCTGTTTTTGTGCTATTTGTTCAAGCAGCCAATTGAGAAACTGTTCATGTTCGTAGTCACGTGAGTGGTTATAGAAAAATTGTCCTAAATGCCAATCAGAAGTATGAAAAAAACGAACAGTCATGCAAGCACCAAAAAATCAAAAAATTGATTGGGCTATAAAGTATCACAGATGGTTATGTTTACGAGGGAGATTAATCATTCATCAGTCCAACTAAGTCGTTATCGACAGTTACAAAGTATCCAATCTAAACTATGCCATAACTGCATTAATGTGCATGTGCATCTATTTGCAGGAGGCAAAAAGTATTATGGGCTGGATTTATGAAATAGCCTTACCAGTATTATCCAAATATCACAAATTTTTCTATAGCAATTTGGCCATCTTGTACCAGAATTTTCTTAGTGATTTGGTTGAAATCTTTAACTTCAAAACTACGAGTAAATGTATTGGTAATGCAATGCATCGGTGGAGTCTGTACAGAGCATTCTAAGAGGTCACCATGAAGTCTGGGGTTACTGATTAGGGAATCCTGTAACTCGTGTAAATGACCAACCAAAAACGGCAGAATAATAGACAACTTAACGCTTGGTATCAGAACTTTGAATTTCAAAATAGTAGGCTGGTTCATTGTTGTTATATTTTCTTTGATGGATTACACGTTTCAAATAGTAGAGATCTGAAACTAGGTTAAAAAATACCAAGAACTAGGAATATAAAATGTTGTTCTAATCCTGTATATAGGTGAATTATTGTACAGCAGGTATATTGCCTGCATTTGGGGTAGCAGGAGATGCAACATGCCAAATAATCCTTTTGATGAAGAAAAACTTGCAAATAATATGGTGTATAAGACTTTATTAGAGTCTACATTAGCCATTCCTTGGTGTATTGATTGGGACAGTAAAACATTTAGTTATATTGGACCGCAAATTGAAAAGTTACTCGGTTGGAAACAAAGTAGTTGGAAAACGGTAGATGATTGGGCATCACGTATGCACGAGGAAGACCGTAATTATGTACTGAATTATTGTGTTTCACAGTCGATGGCTGGTATAGATCATGAAGCAGATTATCGTGCACTTAAAGAAGATGGTTCATATCTTTGGATACGTGATGTTGTGCATGTCGTGCGTAAACCAAATGGTGATGTAGATTGTCTTGTCGGCTTTATGTTTGATATTTCCGAGCGGAAAAAACAAGAGGAACAACTACAAAAATTGCAACGTCAGCTCGAAGAATATTCATATAAAGATGGCTTAACTGGTATTGCAAATCGACGTTTGTTTGATGACTTTTACCAGCGTGAATGGTTAAACGCAATCCGCACGCAAAAGCCGCTGAGTTTAATTTTGATCGATTTAGATTATTTTAAACAATACAATGACTTGAATGGTCATGTGATTGGGGATACATGTCTGCGTCAAATTGCTAAAAGTTTGGAATCTTGTTGTACACGACCTCGTGATTTAGTGGCGCGTTTTGGTGGCGAGGAATTTGCTTGGATTTTACCAGAGACCAATGAAGCCGCAGCAGCAGTGATGGCCGATAGAATTATGGATGCCGTGCGTGCTGCACGATTACCGCATAAAGCCTCTGCAGTGTCGGAACTCGTCACACTCAGCATGGGGGTAAAAACCATTATTCCTTCAGATCTGGATAATCCAATGCAATTTCTGGATCAAGTTGATAAAAACCTCTATGTAGCGAAAAGACAGGGGCGTAATCGCTACTGTGCTGCATAACATAGATTTGCAGTTGTGACTTATTTTAAAGTTGCATAAAATTTTCAGTCAGTCGATATTTTATCGGCTGATTTTTTATGGGTGTAGAATATAAGAATAAAATTCGATGCTAAATGCATGAGGCACAAAATAAAAGACCGACGATTCGAGTGATGATGAAATCGTCGGTCAAAAAATCGATTTCAAATTTAAGTCATGGCTGCTGTTCATACTTAAATTCAAAATGAAACTTATTGCTTTTAAAAAGGTCACCGAAACATTGTGGATGCCGTCCAAATCATCGGTTGCTACAGACCTTGTACCCTATATAACGTAGCAGTTTACAGATTGGTTGACATGAAAATGAAAAAAAATGCATTTTTTTTTATACTAGGTGTCAACTTCTTCTTGGGTTAGGGTCATGGTGTCTTTAACACGTTATTTTTTATTGTTTTTTTTCATTTGTTTAATCATGACCTGTTTTTGCGGTGTGATCGCAGCATTATTGCCACAGGGTGTAGGTGGTATTTTAACGGTCGTCCCCTACCTGATTGCCATGATCGTGGTGTTATTTCGGTTTTTAAATAAAAATCAGAGAGCACCGACACAGGCAGAGCGTAAAAAATTTACCTTAGGTTTTAGCCTGATTTTTTGGTTATATAATTTAGCTTTTGTACTTTTGGGTATCGCAATTTTTTCAAGAAAAGATCCTGAAATTTGGCAAAATTTAATGCTCTATGTTCAACATCCTCAGTTTATGAGTTTAATGGTGATCATGTTGTTACTGATGGCTATCCCTTTGTATTTAATCACCTATTGGTTTTATGGTCCGCAAGCACAGCGGATGGCTGCTCAAAAGTTTGGTGCATAAAGCTTGATCGTTTGGTGATCTTGTTCTATAGATAATAGTATTATTTCATATAGATAGATAAGAACAAATTATGCATCAGCCCACAGTACTGATGACAGGTGGCAGCGGTTTTATTGGCACACATCTCATCAAGGCACTTTTAGCTGCGGATTATAAAGTGATTGGGCTCAGTCGTAAGGCTGGGCGTATTTCTAAATCACCTCATTTAACTTGGGGACAGCAGCTCGATCAAATTCCTCATGACAGAATTGATTATGTGATTAATCTTGCAGGTGAAAGTATCGGCAAAGGTCGCTGGACAGAAACGCGTAAACAGCAATTATTAGAAAGTCGAGTCAAAACCACAGAAGCGCTGTATCAATATTTACGAAAACGTAAAATTTTTCCGAAATGCATTATTTCAGGTTCAGCTGTTGGCTATTATGGTATTGATATTGAAGAACAATGGACAAAAGTGTGCGATGAAAATGCTGCACCACAAGCCATTTTTATGTCAGAGCTATGCCAAAGTTGGGAGCAAGTCACACGCCAATTTCCTGAACAAAATACCATTATCACACGACTAGGTGTGGTCTTGGCTGAAGGTGGCGGGATCTTACCGCAAATGCTGCGACCGATTCAGCTTAATTTGGTCAACAAAATAGGTTCCGGTCGGCAGCCTTTTGTGTGGATACATATACAAGATGTGATCCGAAGTATGCTGTTTTTAATGAAACAAGCAGAGAAAAAATATGGGTTGCTTGAACCTACGCCAATTGATCCTCATATTTTTAATTTAGTTGCGCCGGAAAAAACGACGCAGGCTCAGTTTGCGCAGATTGCAGCACGTCAATTAGCCAAAAAGCCGTGGCTCAATGTGCCTGCAACTGTCTTTAAAATTTTATTGGGTGAGCAATCGCAATTAATTTTAAATGGTCAATTGGTTCAGCCAGTTGCTTTATTACAGCAAGGCTTTGAGTTTAAATTTCCGACGTTAAAAGAAGCCTTGCAGGATTTATTGGCTTAGTTGAATTTGACGGATCGACCATTATTCGACGCTTAACAATGCATCTTGAAACAGGCGACTCGGACTATAGTGGTCTGCATTGAATGAAGGCGTTTCCCCAGTCATCAGTTCAGCCAATAACTGAGCTGAAGCAGGTCCCATGCATAAACCATTTCTAAAATGCCCAAAATTTGCCCATAGATTGTCGAAATTTGGCATCTGCCCAATATACGGAATCCCTTCAGGGGAAGATGGACGCAGGCCAGCCCAAGACTTCACAATCGGAAAGTTGGCAAGCTCTGGCACCATGTCAAAGCACGATTCTTGAATATGCTGCAAGGTTGCATCTGTGGTCTGAGTATCAAAACCACATTGGCGCATACTTGAGCCGCAAACCACATGACCATCTTGGCGTGGAATCAAGTACATGACTTTATTCATGCACATGGTGGGCAACCAGTTCTGCGGGGTTTTAAAAAGAAGCATTTGTCCTTGAACAGGTTGTACTGGAATCTCGATTTCTAAATGTTTGCTCCATTTCGCTGACCAAGCACCTGTTGCCAGTACATATTGATCTGCGAAGTGTTGTTGACCATCAGCAGTCCGAATCGAGACTAATCGCTGTTGCTGTGTATTTAAATCAGTAACAGGGCAATGCTCATGAATGATCACATTGGGATGCTGCTGTAAATAAGCCGTTAATGACTGCAAAAGTCGCGGATTACGGATGTTGGCTAATTGTGAAAAATAAATGCCATGTGCAAAGCGTGCTGAAATGTGAGGATTAATCTGCTCAATTTGCTCGGATTGTAAATATTCCGCCTGTTGCATGGGATCTTGGTGCAAACAGGCATAATCTAAGCCGATTTCAAAATCATCTTCATCAAAAATCAACATGCCAGTTTCATGAATTTCAAAATCAATTCCAGTCATAGGTTTTAATTTTTCATTCCATTTTTGGTAGCTCTGCTTGCCATAACGTGCGAGCGCATTGACTTCATTGGGATATCGCCAAGGATACATCGGGGAGAGGATGCCACCACCAGCCCATGATGCGGCAGAACCTGTGCGTTGTTGGTCGAAAATCGTCACCGTACAACCGCGTTCAACGAGTTCCAATGCGCTGAGTAAACCACTAATACCCGCCCCAATAATGGCAATATTCATGTTCTTTTAACCGATGAATGTATGAGTTTGATCTTAACTTCAGCAACGCCGAAGTTTTTCTTCCAAGACTGTTTTTTAAATTTTACAGATATAAAAAAAGCCTTCCTGAACGTTACCATTTCAGGAAGGCTTTGCAGGTTATTTCATGTCTTTTAACATGAGTGCTGCATCTTCAGCAAAGTAAGTCCAGATCCCATCTGCACCTGCACGGCGGCAGCTCATAAGCGATTCGATAATCACGTTTTCAGACAGCCAACCATTTTGAATGGCACCTGCCAACATGGCGTATTCACCACTCACTTGATAGACAAATGTTGGAACACCGAAATTATCTTTGACTTCGCGGACGATATCTAAATACGGCATACCCGGTTTTACAATCACCATGTCGGCGCCTTCTTGGATATCCAGTGCGATTTCATGTAAAGCTTCTGCACGGTTACCGATATCCATTTGATAGTTATATTTATTGCCACCTTTGAGGTTGCTTGAAGAACCTACCGCATCACGGAATGGCCCATAAAAGCTAGACGCATATTTTGCAGAATAAGCCATGATGTTGGTATAGATATGGCCATTGGCTTCAAGGGCTTGGCGAATTGCACCGATACGACCATCCATCATGTCACTTGGTGCAACCACATCTGTACCCGCTTCGGCATGGCTGAGCGCTTGTTTAATTAAGCATTCAACGGTTTCATCATTCAGTACATAGCCGGTATCATCAATGATACCGTCTTGACCATGTGTGGTGTATGGGTCGAGCGCACCATCAGTGATGAGAACCATTTCTGGTAGTTCTTTTTTTAATAAGCGGATGGTGCTTTGGACTAAGCCATCTTCATGCCAAGCTGCTTCAGCCGTTAAGCTTTTATCTTCCTGTGGTGTAACTGGGAACAAAGCTAATTTTGAAACACCCAATTCGAGTAAACGTTCTGCCTTTCTTAGTAACAAGTCAGCAGATAGACGCTGTACGTTTGGCATGCTTGGAATGTCTTGAGTTTGTTGCTGGCCTGGCAACACAAATACTGGATAAATGAGATGATCAGTCGTCAGTTGAGTTTCACGCACCATGGCACGAAGCTGGTCATTTTTACGAATGCGACGCATGCGGGTAGCAGGAAAAGCTGGACGATTGAACGTATAGGTCATAACAATCTCATTGATCAGTATTAAACTTTGACTATTGTAGACGCATAATGAGGGTTTGGCGCACCCCGTATTATTTTTTTATTCAATGACAGCGATTCGAGTAGGCTATGACAGATGTAAATAAGAGTTGGACCGGTAATATTGACCTAAACTCGAAGAATGAAATCGATACTTTATTAAATAACATTGCTCAAGCATTTAACAGTTCCCCATTTTTTTTACACAATGCCATGAAAATGACGGTGATCGATGGTCAGATCGAAGCACGTGTGGACATGGCCAGTAATCTAATAGGAAATGTCGCATTCCAAATTTTACATGGTGGTGTTGCGGCAACTTTACTCGACAGTATCGGCGGTATTTCAGCGATGGCTGAATTGTATAAAAAGGCCACAGCTGAAGATCTAGCAGAAACGAGTAAAAAGGTATCTCGCTTAGCGACCGTCGATATGCGTGTGGATTATTTGGCGCCAGGACGTGGACAGTATTTCGTTGCACGAGCTGAAACCTTACGTTTAGGTCGTAAGGGCTGCACCATGCGTATGACCATGGTCAATGATGAAGGTAAAGCGATTGCAACAGCGATTGCATCGTATGCTTATTAAGCCATTTTTAAGTTAACACATTCAAAATGATGAAAAAATAAAGTCCAGCATTGGCAGCAGGGCATGATTTTATCCTGTTGCCGACGAAAAAAAGACTGACGAGTTACATTTTCTATTCTCAGGATATGATTTTTTAGCTTTAAAATGCCGGAAAATTGAAGAAGATAGACTTTCTCACGACACCATTATCTGACAGCAAAGTTGACATGCTTTGCAAAGCTCATGATGCCATGACCAAGTCTGCTAGATTTAGGACAAATCTATGACAGATACCGTTAGTAACCTGCCAGAAACCCCATCTACAGAGCAGCCCACCGATCAGGAATTAAAAGCACGCAGAAAAAAAGGCCTTGGTATAGTGGCTGTATTGATCGTGATTGCTTTGGTGATGTATTTGATTTGGTCAATATTTCTAAATCATTCCGTCAGTACCGATAATGCCTATGTCGGTGCAGAAACAGCGTCGATTACCTCGATGGTCACGGGGCAAGTGGCAGAGGTTTTGGTGAGTGATACGCAGCAAGTGAAAAAAGGCGATGTACTTGTTCGTATTGATGCTCGTGATGCTGAAATTGCCTTAGCTCAAGCTCAGGCTGAATTACTTAAAGCAAAACGCCAATACAAACAAACAGCGGCGAATAGTAGCTCTTTAAACTCACAAATCTTTGTCAGTGATGATGCGATTCATAGTGCAAGCGCACAAGTGGCCAAAGCACAAGCCGATCTGAATAAAACACAAGATGAATTACAACGTCGTCAACAATTGGCTGCTTCGGGTGCGATTTCTAAAGAAGAATTAAGCACAGCGCAAAGTGCTGTGAATACCGCTAAAGCCAGTTTTGATGTGGCTCAAGCAGGACTCGCACAAGCCAAATCTAGTCAAAAAGCGGCACAAAGTAATAAAGCGGCGAATGATGCATTAATTCAAGACAGCAATGAAAATTCAACCCCAGATGTTTTAATTGCACAAGCACGTCTACAACAAGCTCAGTTGGACTTAGAACGTACACAAATCAAAGCACCCTTTGATGGTGTAGTGGCACGTCGTAATATTCAAGTTGGGCAACGCATTGCACCGGGAACGTCATTAATGATGGTGGTGCCAGTTTCTCAGTTATATGTCGATGCCAACTTTAAAGAAAGCCAATTGGCAGGGGTGCAAGCGGGTCAAAAAGTTGAACTGACGTCTGATCTATATGGTGACAAAGTTAAATTTAATGGCACAGTGACCGGTTTTTCTGGTGGCACAGGTTCAGCATTTGCCTTGATTCCAGCACAAAATGCCACAGGAAACTGGATTAAAGTGGTTCAGCGTTTACCTGTAAGGATCCGTTTAGATCCAAAAGAGTTGGCAGAACACCCACTACGTGTGGGGCTGTCTATGGAAGCGACGATTGACCTGAAATCGAAGTAATTGCCTATGAATCAGCAAATGCAAATGACTGACCTAAAAGGTGGTCGTCTGATTCTCGCTGCCTTGGTTTTGGCATTGGCGAACTTTATGGTTGTGCTCGACATGACCATTGCCAATGTATCAGTGCCGCATATTACCGGTAGCCTTGCAGTATCGGCATCCCAAGGGACATGGGTCATTACCTCCTATGCTGTGGCAGAAGCGATTTGTGTGCCATTAACCGGTTGGCTCGCTGGGCGCTTTGGTTCTGTACGGGTTTTTGTGATCAGCCTGTTTGGCTTTACGGTATTTTCGATACTGTGTGGTTTGTCGACCAGTTTAGAAATATTGGTGTTTTGCCGAATTGGGCAAGGTTTGTTTGGTGGTCCGATTATGCCACTGAGCCAAACGTTGTTAATGCGCATTTTCCCTCCTGAAAAGCAATCCCAAGCCATGGGGATGTGGGCAATGACCACTGTAGTTGGCCCTATTTTAGGTCCAATTTTGGGTGGTACGATCAGTGATAATTTATCTTGGCATTGGATTTTCTTTATCAATATTCCTGTCGGAATCGGTTGTGCTATCGCAGCGATGCGCTTACTGAAAACGGCTGAAACTCCAACACAGAAATTGAAAATTGACCGCGGTGGTTTACTGCTGTTGGTGTTGTGGATCGGTGCCTTGCAATTGATGTTGGACTTAGGCCATGAGCGAGATTGGTTTAATAATCCATTTATCGTGGTGCTGGCACTGACGGCATTTGTTGGGCTGATCGTTTTCACGATTTGGGAGCTGACTGAGCGGCATCCAGTGGTGAATATACTGCTGTTTAAGTACCGAAGTTTTACCATTTCGGTCTTGGCTTTGGCGTTTGGTTTTGGTGCCTTCTTTGGCAGTATTGTCCTGATTCCGCAGTGGTTACAGATCAACTTGGGCTATACCGCAACGTGGGCCGGTTATCTTACTGCAACTATGGGCGTCGGTAGTTTGACCATGTCGCCAATTGTTGCAAAGCTTGCAACCAAATACGATCAACGTGCTTTGGCGAGTTTTGGTTTAAGTATCTTGGGCGGAGTCACCCTTATGCGCGCCTTTTGGACCACGGATGCAGACTTTATGGCCTTGGCTTTACCGCAAATATTACAAGGTTTTGCCGTGCCATTTTTCTTTATTCCTTTGTCCAATATGGCTTTAGCATCTGTACTGCCACAAGACATGGCATCAGCAGCGGGTTTAATGAACTTCTTACGGACCATGGCAGGGGCTATTGGAGCGTCGATTGCAGTAACCATTTGGGATGATCACACCAAAGTTGCACGCAGTGAAATGGTCAGTAATTTACATGTTACTGAGGTACAAAATACCTTGGTGAATCATGGAATGAGTTCAGAAGCCGCATTGGGTTACATCTCCAGTTTGGTGGATAAAGAAGCCTTAACGCTTTCAGCCAATCATGTGTTTTTAGTACTGGCCGGTGTCTTCATATTCGCTGCACTCATCATTTGGCTCTGCCCACGGCCTAAAGCAGGTGTGGGTGGTGGTCATGCACATTAAATATTATCAAGTATAAAAAAACCGCTCGAATGAGCGGTTTTTTTTATTGCGCACGGTGTAGATTGAAAAAAATTAAAGGTCCGAGCGCGCCCGTTTGAGTGCAGATTGCCACTGGGCCAAATGAAATTCACGTTGATCGGCATTCATTTTTGGTTCAAAAGCACGTTCTAATTGCCATGATTCGGCAATTTCATCAAGATTTGAAAACACACCCGCTTTGAGTCCGGCCATTGCGGCAGCGCCCCATGCTGTTGATTCTAAAAGTTTAGGACGCAGTACAGGCACATTTAAAATATCGGCCTGAAATTGCATCAGCATATCATTGCTACTGGCACCTCCATCGACCCGGAGTTCTTTAAGTGGACTAGACAGGTCTGACTGCATGGCGGTCAATACATCCGACACTTGAAAGGCAATGGCCTCTAAGGCGGCACGAGCTATGTGTGATTTATTGGTACCTCGTGACATTCCACAGAGGAGGGCGCGGGCATCACTATCCCAATGCGGAGCGCCTAGCCCAGTAAAGGCAGGAACCAAAACAACGCCATCGGTATGCTCCACTTGGCACGCGAGTTTTTCAACATCACTGCTTTTTTGAATAATCCCTAAACCGTCTCTTAGCCATTGCACGATAGCGCCAGCCATAAATACACTGCCTTCAAGTGCATAATGGGTTTGACCTTGAGCTTGCCATGCAAGGGTCGAGAGTAATTTATTATGGCTATATTGAACTTCAGTGCCGGTGTTAAAGAGCATGAAACAGCCGGTACCATAGGTATTTTTTGCTGTTCCTGCGTCAAAGCATGACTGTCCAAATAGCGCAGATTGCTGGTCACCTAAGATGCCGGTAATGGGAATGTTTGCGCCAAGTAAACCTGTAGCGGTATCTGCAATATATTCATCTGAACTGATGATTTTAGGAAGGACCGACAGGGGAATATCGAATAATTCTAAGAGTTCTTCATCCCAAGCTTGTTGCTGTAAGTTCATCAGCATGGTTCGTGAGGCATTGCTGGCTTCAATCACATGCTCTGCACCTTGTGTCAGGTTCCACACCAACCAACTGTCAATCGTACCGAAAGCCACATGACCTTGCTCTGCGAGTTCACGTAGACCTTGAGTGTGTTCTAATAACCAAACCAATTTGCCAGCACTAAAATAGGGATCGATACGTAAACCGGTCTTTTTGTGAATGAGGTCATTGAGGTTTTGTTGGGTCAGTCGTCCACACCATTCTATGGCACGGCGGTCTTGCCAGACAATTGCAGGAGCAAGCGGTTGACCTGTGCGTTTATCCCAAACCACAGTGGTTTCACGCTGATTGGTCAGTCCAATGGCTTTAATATCTTTTGCGAGGATACGAGCAGAAGCGAGTGCTTGTTGCACGACGGCAATTTGTGTACTCCAAATTTCTTGAGCATCTTGCTCCACCCAACCCGAATGCGGGGTTTGAATATGGGTTTCCCGTTGAGCTGTAGCTTGAACTTGTCCATGTTCGTTAAAAATGATCGCACGACTTGAAGTCGTTCCTTGATCGAGTGCCAATAAAAAGCTCATATATTTTTCTTTTGCGGTCTTGAAAAATAAAATATTAACGCAATTATGTAATTAAGCGCAGATCAATGTGTAATTGTTTCGAAATTGCATCGCAATTTTTTGAAGTTATGCTATGATGACGCTACTTTGGGGATGTTTCTGGCTTCGACGCTGGTGATGAAACTCATAGATGCATGTCGAGAGCGCATTTTCTCTCGTAAATCAAATTTGCATATTTTAGTCGCAAACGACGAAACTTACGCTCTAGCTGCCTAAGGGCAGCTTGTCCGCATCCCTGAATACTTGTGGTTAGGGGTCCCGACTGAAGCGAACGCACACAAGTCCGTATAAGATCAAGCCTTGGGGTCTTATACTAAATCTTAAAGGATCGCGATTTGTACCCTGTTCGTCGGGTCACAAAGAGCTAAATCAATAGACGATATCTAAGCATGTAGTATTCTCGAGCGTAGTGCTGGCGGACGCGGGTTCAACTCCCGCCATCTCCACCAAAATTCAATTCAGAGATGTTCGACTGAATGTAAAAAAGCCCTTAAATTCAATGTTTAAGGGCTTTTTTATTGGCTGTATTGTCCGATCCTGTCCTAAGCTGTGTGACCCAATTTTTGCCTTCTGCGGGTAATAATTGGGAAAATTTACCCAATAATTTTACTATTGATAAAGGGTAAATACACATGAAACTCACAGATACAGAATGCAGAAAAGCACAGCCACAAGATAAGCGTTACCGTCTGTCAGATGAGAATGGTCTTTCACTTCTTGTGACTCCTGCAGGACAAAAATATTGGAATGTACGTTATACCGTTCATGGTGAACGTAAGTCAGAGTCGCTTGGTCCATATCCTGACATGAGTTTAAAGAAAGCAAGGGAGCTTGCACTTGAACTCAAATACAAACATTCCAAGTCTGTCTTATACGAAGACATTAAGCCGTTTTTTAAAGAAGTGGCTGAGGACTGGTTTGAGAATCAAAGAGAAACTTGGTCATCTAAACATATTAGTAATGTACGAGCTTCTTTAGATGAGCTCTACGGTACGCTTGCCAATAAACGAATCAATCAGATTCAAGCACCAGATATCTTGCAGATCATCAAAAAGATTGAGGCAAGAGGATCTACTGAAGTTGCTAAACGCACGTTATCCCGTTGTGGCATGGTGATGAAGTATGCCATTGCACATGGCTATCGATATGACAATCCTGCAAGTGATTTAGTTTATGCACTTAAGAATAAAAAAGTGAAGAATTTGGCTTCACTACCTGAAAGTGAAATGCCTGAATTTCTTAGACGTATTAAAGCTTATCCTGCCGATGCGCAAACGCATCATGCAATTATTTTGATCATGCTTACAGGCGTTCGAGTCAGTGAATTACTACAGGCAAGTTGGGATGAGTTTGACCTAGAAGAACGTAAATGGGACATCCCCTCTGAGCGTATGAAGAACGGTTTACCCCATCGTGTACCATTAACAGACATGATGATTGATGAGCTCCAAGCACTACGTTTGACACATAACCAAGACTTGCTATTTCCACATCGTTTAAATAACAAAGAGCCTATGCGTAGTGAATCAATTTTGGCAGTGATTAAGCGTTCTGGTTATGCAGGTCGAATGACAACACATGGCTTTAGATCGCTATTCAGTACTGTGTTAAATGAATCAAATTTATTCAATCCTGATGCAATTGAGCGTCAGCTTGCCCATGTGCCACAGAATAGAATTCGTTCTGCGTATAACCGAGCACAGTATTGGGATGAGCGTGTAAAGCTCATGGAGTGGTATGGGGAGCAGGCAAGAAGTTGGATGGATGAAGTGGGTTAATTTTCATTTCATTTTTCCAATTAATTTTATAGACGTGCCTAGCACGTCTTTTTTTATGCTGAAAATTTGAGAGTTTCCTATTGTAAGTGACTATACAACTACTATTTCAACCAAGGTTTAAAGAGTAAAAAAAGCCTATTTAGGCTACTGATGCTGTTTACTAAAAATGGGCATTCAACAACATTGGATGATGTATTGAAGGAATTTAGAGTGAGAGATAGAGTTATAAAAAATAGTATCTAATATTAAATAAATTGGTATTTAATAAATTTTTTTTTAAGGGATAGAAATAAATAGTAAATTTCTTTAAGGCCTTATTTTATTGTATTTTGTGCATTATATTAACAAAATCTAATAATTTAAGATAAATTTAGTACTTAAGTGGCTATAGGTGGGGCAAAAATAATGAATAAGCAATGGATGGGGCAGACTGAGGCTTTCTATAAGGAATGCTTCACTTATTTGAAAGCTAAGTTTTCTAATAAAAGGCCGAAAGCCGTGGGGAGTGAAATTTATACCGAGCGGCCTATTTATAATGAGACCATTGTTGCGTTAGAACAGATTCATAACGTGCTTACAAAAATTGAAAATGGCTCTGCATATACACGTGAAGATTACGAGGATTCTGTAATAAAAAAAGATGTCGATAGAACTAAAGATATCATCGATTTCTTTAAGGTGCTTGGGCTCACTTCATCTGATGAAATGGCTAGTGCATTTGATAATTTTCATAAGTATTACTATTGGGATTCAAAAATTTATCGTTATAAAAAATTTCTGCATAGTTCGGAAGAAATGAAAGATTGGGACCGTACTGAGCTAAAAATGTGGAGTTTGGAAAAATTTGATGCCACAAAGTTTTTTGATTTTCTAGATCGTTATAAAAACTTCGTTGATTCATCTCTAGTCTTAAGTGATGAAGAAGGACAAAAGTCTGACTTGATTAACGAAAGAATTGTAGAACAAAATGCAGATTATGAAAGACTGCTTTCCAGCTACAACAATTTGTTAGATCAAAAAGTAAAATTTGGGGTGAGTGTATTTGATGTTTATTTACCTAGTAGTTTGAATGATCTAAGTGATCCTGATGTACGGTTTTTTTCGTCTAAGTTTGTAGCTGAATTTGCTCGTTATATGGATAGAGAGTTTAGTGGGGATGATGGCGTCTTATTAGTTATTAACCATGCGCATGTGGTGAGCTACAACACATTTGCTTTATCATATTTGGTTATTTATAAGAAAAAAAATTATGATTCCCCAGAAAAACTGGTGGAACATTATTTAAAAAGAACATACACGTTTGCAGGTACACGAAAGGCTGAACATATAAAAGTGATTGATCGAGGGCAAATGATCAAGAAGATCTATCCTTTAGATCATTTCATTGGAGAATTAAAAGGCGAAAAACAAAAAATTGAGTTTCGAGAAAAATTCCTGAGATATTTTTTATCGAGTGTTTTTTTGTTGGATGTTGATAAAGGAACTTTTCTTGAAGAGTATGAAAGTTATTATTCTATTTTCTTTAATCATTTCAGATATTTTAAAGAAAAAATTTATATTGAACCAAAGTCTCAAAAAGTTCACAGATCTTTGTTTCAGCAGCTGGTTGAGAATAAAGTATTCTTGAGCGATCTGTTAGATGATGGAAATACGGATAATTTAGACAAATATTTTTATTTAAGGGATTTGACTCCTCAAGCCATAGAGCGAATAGAAGTAATTGAGTTTTTGTATCGTCAGCAAGCATCGATTCTGGAATGCGATGAGTACTTATTGGAAGATTTGATTCGAATTGAAAAATTTTTAACTCAACTGATGTTTTTAAGACGTGTGAATGCTTTTGAGACAGAAATGATACAGAAAGGCTTTAATGCAAAGCCTTCCTTTTTGAAACTGACAGTTTTATTTCGACAATTCATTTTAATTTTAGAGATGAGTTGTTTCAAAAATGCAAACCACATGCTAGGGAATTATTCTTCTAGTAAGAGTTTTCAATCTAGGAACTTACGCTCGGAAGCGGTGCGGTTCTTAAAAGAAATTAACAATGACTTTCCGCAGCTAGTCAGAATCGATTCCATTCAAACGATTAAAAATAAGCTACATAATTATCAAAACAGCACCCTTCGGGTTGTAGCAAAAGATGAAAAAGTGGCATTTAAGAAAGCTAAAAAGCATCAGGTATCAATAAAAAACTATCTTGAGCAAGTCCTTCAAAAAGGTGTAATTGTTTTGAGGTTTATATTTACGTGTGGAGCGGTAAGGCAATTAGATAAAGCTAAAACATTTAATGCAATGTTCCAAGACTACATTGATAATTTGAAACGCCGCCACACAGCTGGGATACGCTTAGTTGATCATGTCGGAATCTATGTTCCCTATAGTCATGCCCCTTATATCGATGCAACGCTTTTTTTTGAGTACGATGAAAAAAAAGAAATTGAGCCGAATACTCTAAAAAAAGAAGTGGCTGAATATTGGGTTGAGTACGTCTTTAGAAAGAGTGAACAAATTCAAACCTATGTTCAGAAGCAGAAAAAACCCAACAATATGACTAATGCATTTGAATGTTTTAGGGGGGAGCAATTGTCAGCGAGATCGGTAAATGTGTTGCGAATGGAAGGTCCATTAAATGAAGAGTATGTAGAAGTTTTCCCAAATCAAAGAAAAAACAAACAATTATTAATGGAGAGTATCTCTAAATTTTATGCCTATGGTCCTTTAATTTTAGCTGACGATGAAGATCGTAAGTTGTTACCAAGGAAAGATTGTTTAATTGTGGGGCGAAAACGAAAAAGTCAGGAAGCCAAAGATAAAAAAGAGGGGGGCTCTAAGCCTACCGCAGGCGAAGCTGCGGGTCATAAGAGTGATATTCAAATATCAACTTTGTACAATGTTGAAACAAGTGCATTTGAAACTCCAAAATCGAATGAACAATACTGTACGGAAGATGAGTCCGTTGATACTTCTGGTAGTTATGAGAATTCAAGCAATATGCTTGCCTTAGAGCAAGATAAAAAACTTTTGGAGCCGATACCTAGTGTGGCCCCAGAAATTAAAGCAGAACAAGCTGATATATCAAAACCAGATGTAGGGAATAAGTTCATAAGAAAAGCTGTAATCGTGCGATCTAAAGCCAGAGTTAGAGCTATCGCTAAGCCGATAGTTAAATAGACTGAGTACTTTGTGCGTAACTTCCGCTTTAATCTTTTCTATAAAAATAGGATAAATTGTAGAATTTCGACAGTTTGCTATAGAAGCAGCGTTTTTAATTTTATGAGATGTCGAGTGAGTGTGTTTTGAGTTTATTGGGCTAGGATATATATTTAATATTATTTATTAAATACTTAAACATTCTTAATCAACCTTCATCACTCCAAATGATGAAGGTTATTTATTGAGATCCATATTTCAGTCCGTGTGTAAAAAATACTGAGCAGTGATTCCTATGTCTTTCACCAAACATAGGAAATACTTTCGTGAACGAAGCACAAACCTTACTTGATATTGAAAACTTCATGCTTAAGGTATCTAGAAGAAAATACCGCTGGAATGATTTCCAGTCTGACTTTGATGCACTTAAAAGCAAGGCAAGAGCTGTCCATAACTCAGACTGTAAATACAGCCCTTTAGTAGAAGCCTATTTCAATCTGCTCCCTGAAAATATTTCTTGTGAGGATCAGGAGATTTTTGAAAGTAAGAGCGTATTTCAATGCTTTCAGCGTGAGTTGGCTGAAAAGCAGGAAATCTTCTTGGATGGATTCATTGATCAGATTCGAGATAACCAAAGAAGTTTAAAAAAATATTTTAATGAGCTGTTAGATCGACATCGTAAGCTACTCTTGGTAAGAGTTGATCTGTCATACAAGGTTTTGTCACAACCGAGTATATGTAAGTTCAATCGTGATATTGAGAAGTTGGTTAGTCGCATTCAAGATAAGGATACTATTTTTAAGGATCAGGTCGGGTATGTTTATCGTCTAGAGCAGGGTGGAAAAAGCAGAGGGTATCATTGTCATCTGTTGCTGATATATAACGGTTCTTTGCGTAATCGAGATTCTTACTTAGGACAGTGCATTGGTGAATTGTGGAAAGATAAAATTACAGGAGGGTGTGGACAGTTTTATAACTGCAATCAAGCTGAGCATAAAAAGTATTATTGGGGTTTGAATCAGTTAGGTATTGGAATGATTGAAAGGCGTAACTCTAAAGAGGTAGGGAACGCGTTAAAAGCAATAGGTTATTTAGCTGATCCTGATAAAGATGATCAATACTTAAGAGCTCCTTTGAAGGGCATGCGGAAGTTTAGTAAAGGTGGCTCAGGGCGCAGATAACGGGATTCCAAAAAATCATAGATATACATCATTAACATGAACGAAGAATGTTTATTTCCCCCTGACATTCAAATCAGAGGCCTGCCATGCGGTAAGCCTTTTTTCATTTTTGAGGTATATCTTATGAGTTTAACTTGTCCTTACTGCCTATCCGATCAAATCATCCAAGTGGTGAATCAACAAGTGAATGGAACTGAAGCATCGGGTCTTGCAGCATCTGCTTCATTAGCGACCATTGGTGCATCCATTTCAAAGAGCCTACCTTTGCCTGTGTCACCGTTACTTGGTGGACTAGCAGGTGCAGTCATTGGTGGTCTGTTTAGTAGTGTATTTGAAGAGCCCAAAAAGCCGATCACTATGACTTACTACCACTGTAATCATTGTCAGCAGAACTTTCGCTGAGCCAGCATAGGAGATCGAATCAATGGCCCATCAAATTGAACAAATCGCCTATGTAGGTGAAACGCCTTGGCATGGCTTAGGTAATCAGCTGAGTCCCAATCAACCTCTGGAAGTTTGGGCGCAGCAGGCAGGAATGGATTGGCGTATTGAAACATCTGATGTCAGTTATATGGCTCAGAATGAGCGTGGTCAAAGCATTATCATGCCATTTGAAGAACAGCGTGTGCTGTATCGCTCAGATACCCATGCACCGTTATCTGTGGTTAGTCAGCGTTATCAGGAAGTTCAACCAAAAGAGATTTTGGAGTTCTATCGTGATCTAACAGAACAATCAGGCTTCGAGCTTGAAACAGCAGGTGTCTTGAAGGGCGGTAAGAAGTTCTGGGCATTGGCGCGTACAGGTCAAAGTACAGCGTTGAAAGGCAAGGATGTAAGTAATGGCTATATCTTGCTTGCGTCGGCCTGTGATGGAACTTTGGCAACGACAGCGCAATTTACCAGTATCCGTGTTGTGTGCAATAACACGCTTGCAATTGCTCTGAAAGGCGCAACTGCAAGTTCAGGTGTGGTCAAAGTACCGCACAGCACCAAGTTCGATGCAGAGAAAGTGAAACAACAATTGGGTATTTCAGTGCGTTCATGGGATGATCACATGTATGAAATGAAACAGCTTTCACAGCGTAAAGTGAGTCAGCAGGAAGCCAAAGCTTACTTTGATGCAGTATTCAACAATAGCACCATGACTATTGCAGATCCTGAGGAAAACATTATTCAGTTCTACCGTCAGGTTGCAAGTAATGCGCAAACACAGAATAAAACTGAACCGAATGGAAGAGCCATGTCTAAAACTTTAGAAATGTTTAATGGTCAGGGACGTGGCGCAATGCTGTCTTCAGCAAAGGACACGGCTTATGGTTTGCTATGCTCGATCACAGAGTTTGCAGATCATGAAAGACGTGCCATGAGTACAGATCACCGTTTAGATTCAGCGTGGTTCGGTGCAGGTGCAGGTCTGAAACAAAGAGGCTTAGAGCAAGCTTTGGCATTGCTTGCCTGAGATACATTTAGCCTAAGCTATATCTAATCCAATATTTGCCATCTCATATTCACCATACCCAGCATGAAGCTGGGTATGGTTTTTTTATGCCGTTCAATATTTACAGAAATCTATATTTATAAGGATGTCGCAATGAATCAAATGATCCCAATGACACACCAGAACGCTCCACAACCAACAATAAATCCCTTAAACACAGCTAAGCGTTCCAATACAGCCAAACGTTTGGTTAGTACCAAAGATATGGCCTATCAGGATTGGCTTGAAGTCCGCAAACAAGGTATTGGCAGCAGTGATGCTGCAACAGCATGCGGTTTAAACCCCTACATGTCGATGCTCGAACTGTGGCTGATCAAAACAGGCCGTCAGACGCAGTCGATTGAAGATGAAAGCTCGGGTCTTGCACCACTGTATTGGGGCAAGCAACTGGAACCCTTAGTCGCAGAGTATTACAGCATGCACACCAATTCCAAGGTCCGCCGTGTGAATGCTGTTCTACAGCATCCTGATCCTGACAAGCACTTTATGTTGGCAAACTTGGATTACTCCGTTGTTGGCAATGAGGAAGTACAAATTCTTGAATGTAAAACTGCAGGGGAGCATGGAGCCAAATTATGGCGAGATGGTGTACCGCTATATGTATTGTGTCAGGTGCAGTATCAATTGGCTGTGACAGGAAAGCATGCAGCGCATGTCTGTGTATTGCTCTGTGGACACGAAACCAAAATCTTTAAGGTCACAAGATCTGAATCAGTGATTGAGCACATCATCAATGCTGAACGCTATTTCTGGGAATGTGTGGAAAAGGATACACCGCCATCGGTCGATGCCAGTGAATCTGCAGCCAAAGCCATTCAGCAGTTATATCCAGTTCATGTGCCACTGACAGTTGAAGATCTATCTCAGAATGAAACCGCCAATCTCATGTTTGATAAATTGATCAAACTAAAAGAAGAGATTCAGCATAAGCAGGAACGATTTGATGAGCTCAAGCATCAGATCCAGATGATGATGAAGGATGCTGAGCGTGCAGTATTCAGCCGTGGTTCAGTGGTGTGGAAGAAAGCCAAAGATAGTGTTGGTTTGAATACACAAGCTGTCTTGAAGCATCAACCCGATTTGATTGAGCTTTACCCATTGCATAGAGCTGGAAGCAGGCGCTTCAACATTTATTTAGATTCGTCGCTTTCAGATAGGCCAGCATAAAAAATCGGCAAAGCAGCCCCTTCGCCCCATTCTCAAAAAGAACAGGGCATTGGACAGCTTTGCCAGATCAAAAGACCGATGCACAACATATTCCCCCGTGGCCATTGGTGTGTCTTGTTTTTATTCATTTTAAATTAGTCGGCTAAAGGGCGGGTGCTCTATAGATTTGGCCGTTTTGTATAAAAATGCAGAAAGAGGAAAACAGCATGATTAAAGGTTTAGCAATCACGCCGCCAATGCTTGGACGAATCAGCATTGGACGGGTAGTGGAAAAGAACGGAAAACGTCTGCCTGAAAAAGATGACCAATTCACCATAACCTCCCAAATTCAAAACAAAGAAGGATGGATTAAGCATCCGCTTGATGAGCAGCTGCGCGCCAATGCGCCAAATCAAAAGCTGCGGACGATTCCTGTCCGTATGATCTTCAATGATCCTGATCTGAACTTAAGAGCAGAGTACACCATGTTTGACCGGCAAACGGGCCGACCTGTGTGTATGGGAAATGGTGAAACCTGTCAAAGGCGGACACAGCAAGGGGTAGAGAAATTACCATGTCCCTCGCCAGATCTATGTCCATTGGCTCAGGGCGGCAACTGCAAACCTTATGGACGATTGCATGTGAACTTAGATGAGTCGGATGAATTTGGCACCTTCATTTTCAGGACAGCGGGCTTCAATAGTATCCGCACCTTGGCCGCTCGGCTGAGTTATTACCATGCGGCATCGAATGGCTTGCTTTCATGTCTGCCATTGCAGTTGACGCTAAGAGGTAAAAGTACAACTCAGAGTTATCGACAGCCGGTGTATTACGTGGATTTAACTTTGAAGGATGGTATTAGCTTGAATGAAGCGATTGTCATGGCAAAGCAAATTGATGAGCAAAGTAAACAGGCGGGGTTCTATCAGGAGGCTTTGGACCATATCGCCAGACAAGGCTTTGCCAATGCGCAATTTGAGATGGATGGAGAGGAGGGATTGGAGGTGGTTGAAGAGTTTTATTCGGATGAACAACAGCAGCCGAAAAGTAATGAAACCAATGCATTTGATATACAGCAGGTGTTAAAGGGAGCAGTGACTGCATTGAATTAAGTCGGCAGGTAAAAACACACAGATGTGCCGTATCTCATGAGCGAGGAGCTCGTCAACATGAGATGAGGAAATAAACATGAATGCATTTACAGGTCAGACATTTCAGATGCAGCAGCTGATTAGCATTAAGCAGGTTGTGGAGTTCGTTGGTGTGGGCCGTTCTACTATCTATGAAATGATGGATGAAAACTCCCCCTATTATGATCCAACCTTTCCAAAGAAAGTTAAAATTACTCAAAATCGTATCGGCTGGTCAGCTTATGAGATCCATCAATGGATTGAACGTAAGTTGGCGAGTCGAGAATAAGGGATGCTCTTAGCTCCCTTATTTTTTTGTTTTCTTGTAGACTGAAAAATGTCTTTTAGCCTAAGTGTCCGTAATGAAAACAATAGACTACTATAATAAGCATGCAGAAGAATTTATAGCTTTAACGTTTGACGTGGATATGGAAAGCCTATATCAGCCATTTTTAGCTGAGTTGCCTGAAGGTGCTCGGATTCTTGACGTTGGCTGTGGTTCAGGACGAGATACTCTGGCTTTTAAAGATAAAGGCTATCAAGTTGAAGCAATAGATTATTCTGCCGAGCTGGTTAAAAAGGCCAAGGAGCTGACCGGCATTGAAGTACGTCAACAAAGTTTTTATGAATTAAATGAGAGTGAGAAGTACGATGGTATTTGGGCTTGTGCTTCTCTTTTACACTGTGACAGAGATTTTTTGCCTGAAGTGATGGGGCACATATTCAAAGCACTAAAGCCAAATGGTGTGTGTTACATGTCTTTTAAATATGGCAAGACAGACCGTGAGAAAGACGGGCGTAGCTTTACTGATCTAAATGAGCAGCAAGCGCAGGAACTACTTAAGCAGATCGATCAAGCTTTACTGTTACAACAATGGATTACGATAGATAAACGTCCAGATCGTGATGAAGAATGGTTGAATGTACTATGGAAAAAACATGCCTGATTTTATTCCTACGGCGCAAGCGCAATTGAAATTTCTTAAAAATATCCAGCTAATTTTACAATCTGGCAGTTTTAGCAGTACTTATAAATTTGCGTTACTGATTAGTCTTAGTCGATTGGCGATTGAGAAAGGTGAGGATACAGGTGAAAGCTTAGTCCTTGAATATACAGATATTGCTGAAAAGTTTATCGAGTTGTATTGGAAGCAGGCTGTACCGTATGTGTTTAATGATGAAGGTCAGCTGATCCTAAATCAAAACAATGGCAAGCAAGCAGCCATATTGAATCGCATTATTGCCTTAAGGCAAAGCTACTCATCTCTTGGATTATTAAGACGAGATTCATTGGTGTGGCTGAAGTTAGTTAAAGATGTGGCTCGCACTGTGAGAGAAATGCCTGTCCGTTATCTGCAAAACATCAATGGTCAAAATTTTGAGTTTATATTTCAGCTTAATCAGTGCGGAAAGAAACTCATTCTTTTACCCCAAGTGATGTATTGCTTACGCCAATTTAGCGAGATTATTGAAGAGCTTTGTCAGAAACGGTGGATTGATTACATCCGAAAGAACAGCAGTAATGCACAAATTTTGAATCAATTACCGAACCTTGAACAATTCATGTTTGAACCGAGCCGAAACCAGTTGAATGCAGTTGCGAATGTGTTGGTCGAGCTACAGGACTGTAAATGCTTCTACTGTAATAAGCCAATGAAAAAAGGTAATTATGCAGTTGATCATTTCATTCCTTGGTCAATGTATCCATCGGACACGGGGCATAATTTTGTCTTGGCGGATTCAAGCTGTAATTCTAAGAAAAGTAATTTGTTGGCTTCAGATGAGTTTTTGCGTAAGTGGAAAGAACGGAATGAAGAACAGGATTTGATTATTGTGGATCGAATTTCTGTATTGGGATTTCTAACAGATATAGAACGGTCGCATAAGGTTGCGGAGTGGGCATATGCTCAGGGACGTGAAAATGGATATTCCTTCTGGCCTTTCTGAGCAAGAGTAGCAACTTAAGTCTTAAATTGATTTAAAATTAAACAATAGTTGGCAATTTTAATGAATCAAAACATAAGATTAGGATAGTATTCATTCTAATTAATAATAAATTAGCTTTTGATAAAGAGGGTATATGCAACAGGGAAATTTAGAGCAATCTTTTAGCCAGTTTCTTTTTTTAAAAGAAATTAGCCCGTTACTATTTGATGTGTTGACCCTTGCAGAGCAATATTATTATGCCGATCCAAATGCAACTTTGGTGAAGGTGCGCCAGTTTGGCGAAAACTTAATGCGTCAATTGGCGATTAATTCACAACTTGTGATTGAACCCAACTGGAATAATTTTGAAATTATTAATCAAGTTTCAGAAAAGTTAAAGTTGGATCAAGATGTTCGTTCAGCTTTCCATCGCATACGCAAGTTAGGCAATACAGGGGCACATGAAGTCACTGCATGCCATAAAGATGCCTTAGACGCTTTAATGCTAAGTTATGAGGTTGCTAAGTGGTTATATAGAACGCTCAAGAAAGTTGAAAAAGATTTTCCTAAATATCAAGCACCACAGGATCCATCACTACATGTTGAGGCGTTAAAAGCAGAAGTCTTTGCTTTAAATGAACAGCTAAAAACAACCAAAAATAATGCTTCAATTTATCAGGAATACAAAGCAAAAGTTGAGGAGCTTACAAAAGCAAATCAGCAATTATTGTCTTTAACTCAAACTGAGCAACAACGTTCAGCTTCTATCATTGCTGATTTAGAGCAGCAAGTGAAAGTATTACAGGCTAAATTTGATCAAAATCCAACAGTGATTGGAGTGTCGGGTCAACCTGCATTGGTACAAGCAGCAAAAATTGCGAGCCAATCTTTCGACCTTACTGAAGCACAAACTCGTAAATTGATTGATCAGCAGCTTCAAGATGCTGGTTGGATCGCGGATACTGAAAATTATAGATATAGCAAAGGTACACGCCCACTGCTTGGGCGAAATATGGCGATTGCTGAATATCCTCTAGAGTTAAATGGAAAAAAAGGTCAGGCAGATTATGTGTTGTTTCAAGGTCTGACTCCTGTGGCTGTAGTTGAAGCAAAACGTCGCAATATCAATCCATATGGTGCAATTGAACAAGCAGAGTTTTATGCACAAGCCTTTGATACACAGGATTTGAAGGAGTTAGATCAAAAAGCAGAGCATTTTGGACCATGGATGATAAATGGCCTAAGCTACCATATTCCATTTGTTTATTCGTGCAATGGGCGCGCAACCAATAAACGATTATTTGAACAGACTGGAATTTGGTTTAGAGACGTTAGGCGTGGCCGTAATTTACGACGTGCTTTACAAGGTTTTCATCGTGCGGAAACGTTAATTCACTGGATGCGTTTCCCAGAAGAGCAAGCTGATGAAAATCTCAAAAATACTGCAATTTTACCGTTTAATGATCGACCTTATCAGTGCGATGCAATCAAAGCGGTTGAAAATAATATTGCAAAAGGCATTCGTAAGCATCTTGTCGCAATGGCAACTGGGACAGGCAAAACACGTTTAGCCACGGGCTTGATGTACCGCTTAATCACATCTGGGCGTTTCAAAAGTATTCTGTTTTTAGTGGATCGTAATTCACTTGCGGAGCAAGCCACAGAGGCTTTTACAACTGAAGTGATTCATGGAAGTATCACCCTGTTTTCAAGTTTTAGCGATACAAAAAATTCCGCTGAATTAAACTTGCATGATTCAGTGACTATTCAGGTTGCGACTGTACAGAGCCTTGTTCATCGAATTTTTAATGCAGATGAATATGTACCGATAGATGCTTTTGATTGCATTATTGTGGACGAAGCACATCGTGGCTATACCTTAGACCGTGAAATGACTGAAGGTGAAGAAGCTGTATGGGATCAAGAAAAATATTTGTCGACATATCGTCGAGTACTTGATTATTTCGATGCACATTTAGTGGCTTTAACTGCAACACCAGCATTGCACACTGTCGATATCTTTAAAGAACCTATTTTTAATTATACCTATACACAAGCAGTTGCAGATGGTTATTTAGTCAACTACGATACGCCGATTGTATATAAAACAGCATTGGGCACATTGGGTCTAAATTATACGAAAGGATCCTCAGTCCAAATTTATAAAACAGTCACGAAGAAAGAAGAGTTGTATACCTTGCCGGATGACTTGTCTTTTGATGTGGCGGATTTCAATAGAAGTTTATTGCTAGATAGCTTTAATGAAGTGATTTGTCAGCAGATAGTAAAAGATATTAATCCATTTAGTGTTGAGAAGACTTTAATTTTCTGTGTGACTGATACACATGCAGATAAAGTAAAAAAATTGCTCGATCAATATTATGCGGAAAAATACGAGAAGTATGATGAAAAAATGGTGCGTAAGATTACAGGGAAAACACCTGCGGTCAAGGAAGTGCTTGAATCTTACAAAAAACAGGATTTCCCAAATATTGCAATTACCGTTGATTTATTAACAACAGGGATTGATGTACCTAATATCTGCAATTTAATCTTTTTACGTAAAGTCCGTTCGCGCGTATTGTTTGAGCAGATGTTAGGGCGAGGAACACGTCGAGCTGACAAGATTGGTAAGACGCATTTCCGTGTTTATGATGCAGTAGATGTATTTAAAGACCTAGATAATGTAAATAGCATGAAAATGATATCGGTGAACCCGAATATTACATTGGCAGAGTTATTTAAAGAATTTGAAGATGACACTACACGTAAAGCTGCATCAACAGTCATTGCTGATACTTTAAATCAGCGTAGCCAAGCAGATGTGATGTTAGATCAAATTTGTCAGAAGGCTATGCGTGTTTTGGTTAAAGCTGAAAAATATAAAAATGATCCGCGCCTAACGAATCTCAAAGACAGCTTGGAACAAGTTCAGCAGTTATGGAAGTGGGAATCTAAGGATTTACCAAAAGAGCTGCACAAAATGGGTATAGAAAAGGCAGCGACATGGTTAAAAGAACATGGCAAAACTTTAAATGGGATTTTAGAGAATGTTCGTGAAGAGTTTAGATTAGCAGAAATGCAGATCATCTCTTTTGAGAAAGATAGCATGATCTATGCAGGTGAAGACCCTAACTTCCAACCTTTAGAAGATTATTTGCAGCAATTCCAAAATTTTGTGAATCAATCTGTCAATAATAATGCTGCAATGAAAGCTGTAGTGACACGCCCATCTGATTTAACTCGTGATGAATTAAAGCAAGTCGAAGCAACGCTTACACAAGCTGGATTTACCCGTGCTAAATTAAGTAAAGAGCTTGGTAATAATGAGACAAATCATTCATATGCAGCGCAGATTATTGCCTTGATCCGCCGTTCAGCGATTGGCGAAGACCTTATGCCGTTTGAGCAACGTGTGGAAGTTGGTTTGAGAAAGATACTTAAACTCAAAGCATGGAATCCTGAACAGGAGAAATGGCTACGTCGCTTGGCTCAATTTATTGCTACTGAGTTAGTGGTTGATAAAGACAGTATACGTGAGCGTTTCTCATCACAAGGCGGGATCGAGATGCTGAATAAGGTATTGGATGATGATGCTGAAAAAATATCCAAACACATTGTGGATAGTTTCTGGAAAGCCTCTTAAACCCTACAATGCCTGAAGCCTAAATTTAACTTTTTATAGAAGCAGTAGTAAGCATGACGCAAAATGATATTGTTCAAAAACTTTGGAACCTATGTGATGTCTTAAAAGACGATGGCATCAATTACAGTGATTATGTTTCAGAGCTAGTTATGTTGCTATTTGTCAAAATGGTGGATGAACTTGATCATCAAGATTCAACGCTGGCAAACATTTATCCAGATGAATATCGTTGGGCGGAACTGCGTAAGCGTGTGAATCAGGCAAATGATTTACTCGTGTTTTATAAAGAGATGTTACTTGAGCTTTCACAAAGTCAGCACGAGTTGATTGCATCTATTTATAACAACGCACAGACGCGTTTACGTGAGCCACGACATTTGGCTCAGCTCATTAAAGAGTTTGATAAGTTAGATTGGTTTAGCATCAAAGCTGATGGTTTGGGTGATTTGTACGAAGGTTTATTAGAAAAAAATGCCACTGAAACCAAGTCAGGTGCAGGACAGTATTTTACGCCGCGTCCTCTAATTAATTCGATTGTTCGCTGTATGCAGCCGAAAGCGGGTGAGGTGATTCAAGATCCAGCTTGTGGTACAGCAGGTTTCTTGATTGCTGCTGATGCATTTATTAAGTCTGAAACAGATGATTTGTTTGATTTAAATTTAGATCAAAAGAAATTTCAAGAAACTCGTGCTTTTGTTGGTGTAGAACTGGTGCCGAATACGCGCCGTTTGGCACAGATGAACTGCTTACTGCATGATATAGGCGGAGAACAGGGTGCAATTAAATTAGGTAACTCATTAGGTTCTACTGGCTTTGATTTACCTGTTTCAGATGTAATTTTAGCCAATCCTCCATTTGGTACATCGAAAGGTGGTGAAGCAAGTATTACACGTCAAGATTTGCCTTTTGATACGTCAAACAAGCAATTGGCATTTCTACAACATATTTATTTAAACTTAAAACTAGGTGGTCGTGCAGCAGTTGTATTACCAGATAACGTACTGTTTGAAGCAGGACAAGGTACCGCGATTCGTCAAGACCTGATGAATAAATGCAATGTGCATACGATTTTGCGTTTGCCGACAGGTATTTTTTACGCAGCTGGTGTAAAAACCAATGTACTGTTCTTTACTAAAGGGACAGAAGCAGACCCGATGCAAAAGCAGGGCTGTACTCAAGATGTGTGGGTTTATGACTTACGGACCAACATGCCAAGTTTTGGTAAACGTACGCCATTTACCGAAAGCCATTTAAAAGGCTTTGAAGCGGTTTACGGCGCAAATGCGAAAGGTCTTTCACCACGTACAGAGGGTGAATGGTCACTGACAGAAGAAAGCCAAGAGCAAACTTTAGAGAACAGCCGTTGGCGTAAGTTTAGCCGTGAATGGATTAAAGAGCAGAAGGGTGATTCTTTAGATATTTCATGGTTAAAAGACAATGACGCCGTGGATGCTGCGAATTTGCCTGAACCGCATGTGTTGGCAAGTGAAGCGATGTCTGAACTGACTCAGGCGTTAGTGGAGCTTGATGCATTAATGAAAGCATTAGGTCAAACTGATGAAGCCAATACGCAAAAGCAATTGCTTGCAGATGCTTTAGGTACTGAGGAACAGGCATGAGTTTAGATAATTTGCCTATTGAGTGGTTGTCCCTACAATTAAAAGATATTGGAAATATTTTTACAGGAAAGACGCCTTCATCTAAAGATGCCACTAATTTTGAAGGAGATATTCCATTTATTAAGCCGGGTGACCTCGCTAATGGGGGGTATATTTTTCATACATCAACTCATATTAGCCCACAAGCATTAGAGGCTTTACCTAATCTACCTGTAAACTCAATTATGGTGACATGTATTGGTAACATGGGTAAGGTTGGTATAACTACAAAGGTATCTGCGACTAACCAGCAGATTAATTCAATTGTGCCCTTTAAAGAATTTATTAATTATAAATATACTTATTATTATTGTTTAACTTTAAAGAATTGGCTTGATAGAGAGTCTTCAGCAACAACGATTGCCATTGTAAATAAGGGGCGGTTTTCTGAAGCGCCGATTCCATTGCCACCATTAGCCGAACAACAAGAAATCGTTCGTCAGCTTGATGTGATGCTTGCGCAAGTGGAGCAGATTAAAGCCCATTTAGATGCCATTCCTACCATTCTTAAAAAATTCCGTCAGTCGGTTTTGGCGGATGCGGTGAGTGGGAAGTTAACGGAGGAGTGGCGAAATTCTAATGATAAAACTTCGGATCTGAATTTTGAAAGTTACATTACAGATTATCGCATTCAAAAATACTTAGAATGGGAGAAAGAAAGTCTGCTTAGGAAAGGTAAAAAAATTCCTTCAGATGAGATTCTTCTAAAGAAATACAAGCCTACACTTTTAGAAGAAATTACACAGGAAAGTTTGCCTAATGGTTGGTCACGCCAACTTTTAGATGGGCTTATTTATATTTCAGCTCGAATTGGATGGAAGGGTTTAAAAGCCGAAGAATATACTCAGGAAGGTCCACTATTTTTATCTGTCCACGGTTTAAATTATGGAAAAGTAGTTCGTTTAGATCAAGCTTTTCATATTAGCCAAGAACGATATGATGAGAGTCCTGAAATTGCTTTAAAAAATGATGATATTTTACTTTGTAAAGATGGTGCTGGAATTGGGAAGGTTGGCATTGTAAAAGGGCTAGATGAGCCTGCCTCCATTAATTCATCTTTACTATTGATTCGTTCTGGTGAAATTTTTGTCCCTGAGTTTTTGTATTATGTTTTTAAAGGTCCTTACATTCAGAAACTCGTACAGGAACGTTTAACTGGTACAGCTATTCCACATTTATTCCAACGAGATATTAAAGAGTTTTTATTAGACCTTCCTCCATTAGATGAGCAAAAGTTAATCGTTGAAACAGTTGAAGCATATTTTGATTGGGTTGGAAAAATTGAACAAACAGTCCAATCAGCCCAAAAACGAGTAAATTTACTGACTCAATCTATTTTAGCCAAAGCCTTTAGTGGTGAACTGACTGCCGAATGGCGTGAACAACATCAAGAACTGATTACAGGCTTAAATAGTGCGGAAAGTTTGCTTGCTAAAATTCAGGCAGAGCGAGAAGCAAATAAACCTATGAAAAAAACACGGGTGAAGAAAGACGTTTAAAACTGAAATGCACTCATGGGGATGGGTGCATTTTTTTGTCGTATGTACGAAATAGAGAAAAAACATGGAACTTGAACTGTTAAAAAAAAGATTTGATACACCAAAGTTAAATAAATATTTAGAACAATTAGATGAAAGCACTGAAGGAAACTTTTGGGCTTCTATAGTCGCGATTAAGGAAATTTTTCCAAATGCAGATATTTACCATACAGGAGCATCTAAATTTGGTTATTTAGGTGTTGGCATCAAGCCTGAAAGTAACGTTAGAGTTAAAGAATTTACCTTGGTTTGTGCACTTAATGAAAATTATGATGATGAAGGGCATTTCTATATTAAATATGGTGTTATTAAAAATCTATACATGTTCATAAAAAAACAGGATACACAAATTTCTCAAGAATTTGAGCCTGTGAAAGATCAGATTGAAGATTTCAAAGATTGGTTAACACAGATAAAAAAATATGCAATAAAATTTAACTTTAATCTGAATGGGCAAGCATTGTTACCATCGGACTACGATGAAGATTTTCAGTTCACGACAGAAGAAGCCCATCAATATTTAAATAAACGTTATCAAGTTATTGAGGTAGAAAAAGATAATAAAAAAATTGTAGGCTTTAGAAACGTTCAAGGTAGAGAGTGTGCGTTAAATCTTGAGGTACAAAATCCATCAATTTTTATTGGCATAAATCCTGAAGATAATAACCAATTTGCTTTTGATTTTTTGAAAAAGAAAAATGGTGAAATTGCAAAATACTTAGAACATGAAGGAAGGCATTCAGGACTAGAAAACAATGCGCCAAGCTTATATACAGGGCATAAAGCTTTTTATATTGGCCTCAATACCTTTAAAGATTTAGAGAAGTTTTGTGATTGGTACGAACAAAGTGATGATCAGTCCTCGGCGCTTGAACATAAAGTTAAAACATTTTTAATGAGTTGGCCTGCTGAGCGATTAGCACAGCTTAGTATCGAGGATTACCATCAAGCAAAAAATATAAATTCTTTTATTGCACAGATTGATAGTTTTGACCCTACTCAAGGTGAGCCTACTTTTGCTAATTATTTTGATATGTGGGAGCCTGTTAATTTAGGTAAGGATGAGAAATATCATAATGAGAAACCATATTCATGGCATAAACGATTAGGGAATAATGCCGAGTTAGCATTTGAAACACTCAAACAAGAAATACTCGATATTGTAGATGCTTCACAACACCGTGATTTAAATGCTATTGATCAAATTTCTTTCCCTAAGGGACTGAAATGGATGATTGCTTTCTTATATCAGGATTTCAGCAACCCTTTGATTATTCCTATTGTGACTGAAACGAATATCAAGCGTATTGGATATGCAGAATACGCAAAGAAACCATTACCAGAGTTTTTACCAATCTTGTTGGCAGGCCAAGGTACACAAGCATTTTTCCCATATGTGGAAAAACTTTTTGCAATGGTCAGAAAGGGTTATTTGGATAATAAACAAAAGAAACAACAAACTACAGAATCAGTGGAAGAAGTCATGACTCAACAACCTTTAAACCGTATTTTATTTGGTGCTGCAGGTACAGGGAAAACTTTCCACAGCATTAACCATGCATTATCCATTATTGAAAATAAGCCGCTTGAGGTTTTAGAACAAGAAGGTCGCACGGCGCTAAAAGCACGTTTTGATCAATATAAAGAGCAAGGTCAAATTAAGTTTGTTACTTTTCATCAAAGCTTTAGTTATGAAGATTTTGTGGAAGGGATACGTGCTGAAACAAATGAAGAAGGGCAGTTAAGTTATGATGTAAAAGCTGGAGTATTTAAAGAGATTTGTGATAATGCATTTAATCAAAATTTACCTCATTCAAATGTTGAAGAGGTGATGCATGATTTTTGCAAACAAGTAGCCGAACAGCCATTAAAGTTAAAAACAAAAACAGGCTTAACGTATGAAATCACATATGAAGGTGGAAAAACCCTTAAATGTTTTTTATTGGAATCGGTAAATAAAGGTACTTATAGCTTAAGCTTAGATACAATTAGAAAACTATTACATGGTATTGAACTAAGAAATTATGGGATGCCTAGTTACATCAAACCAATTGTAAGTTTGCTTTCTAACAAAATTCAATTTTCAGATGACAAAAGCCAGGATATAGGTCAGAAACCTTATGTCTTGATTATTGATGAAATTAACCGTGGCAACATTTCACGTATCTTTGGCGAGTTAATCACGTTAATTGAAGACTCAAAACGCCAAGGTGCTGAAGAACAATTATCTGTAACGTTGCCATATTCAAAAGAAGAATTTTCTGTCCCAAGTAATGTCTACATCATTGGCACAATGAACTCATCAGACCGTTCTTTAACAGGCTTGGATGTTGCGTTGCGCCGTCGCTTTACCTTTATTGAAATGCCACCAAAACCAGAGCTATTGAATGACATTGTGGTGGAAGGGCTAAATATTGGTGAGCTATTAAGGGTCATCAATCAACGTATTGAAGTACTGTTAGATCGTGATCATTGTGTTGGTCATGCTAACTTTATGAGCTTAAAGAAAGATCGTACTCTTAAGCATTTAGCTGCCATTTTTAAACAAAAAATCATTCCTCAACTGCAAGAATACTTTTTTGATGATTGGGCGAAAATCAATATGGTTTTAAATGCTAATGGAATGTTCATGCCTAAAACTGTGGTACGTTCGGAGTTATTTCCAGACATTAAAACCGAATCCGAAGACTTATTTGAAGAGCGGAAAACTTGGACAATTTTAGAGAGCGCTTTTGATTCTATTGAAACCTTTACCAAAATTATTCGTCATTGATCGGGGATATATATGCCTGATTTTACCGTCCGAGAATACGCCTTTATTAGCGAAGTTTATAAAGGTTGTCCTGATTCTAGTTTAAACCATGCTTATATTCCCGAAAAAGCATTTATGTATCTGTGTGAATTCTCTGCTTCATTTTCTAAGCACGGTGCAAAAGTATTTGAATTAGCAGGACATAGAAAGCTTAAGCTAGATCAATATGTTGGGGTGATAGAAACCCCATGCGGTACACGGATTGAAATTCTTCCGAAGCATGTAGAGCTCAACGGCGAAAGTGATCAGGAGGTTATTGGTCAAGAGCGTAAGCTCCTGCAAAAAATGCTCAGTGTTTCGTTGCATTTACCTTATAGAGAGGCAGGGAGTGCCAATTTAAACCGTTTCAAACAGCCTTTGCATGAATGGATCATGACACAGTTCCTTGCATCATTTGAACGTTTAGTGCAACGGGGTTTACGTTTTGATTATAACCGTGTACAAGAGGAACAAAAGTTTTTACGTGGGCAATTACAGCATGTGAAATACATGCGCCAACCACCGACAAAGAAACATATCTTTCCGATTGAGCATGATGTGTATGAGGTGAATCGACCTGAAAATCGTCTGATTCGTACAGCCTTAGAAATGGTGTGTAAAAAGACCAAAGATGCCAATAACTGGAAGCTTGCTCAAGAGCTACGTTTGATGACCAGCGAAATGCCGCGAAGCCTAAACATTCAGCAGGACTTTAGGCAATGGCAGTCAGGGCGGCTACTCGCTTTGTATGCTGAGATTAAACCTTGGACGGAGTTAATTTTGGGTGAATACATGCCTGTATCTACTCAAGGGGAATGGCGTGGCATGAGTTTACTCTTCCCGATGGAGAAGCTATTTGAGAACTTTGTAGCTTATCATTTGCGCCGTAACTTACCTGAATATACGGTGAAGACACAACATGCGACGGAGCATATTTGTCAGCATCAACAGCGCAATATTTTTAAGCTTAAGCCTGATATTTTTATTGAGTGTCCAGATGCCAAGCCAATTGTGATGGATACTAAATGGAAGTTGATTGATCAAAATGATCGAGCTGGGCGTTATGGTTTGAAAGATAGTGATATTCAGCAAATGTTTGCCTATAGCCATTATTACCTCAAACATGACAGTGATGTTGTACTTGTCTATCCATATCGGAAGGACAAATTTACGCACTCCTTAGATGACTTTGAGTTTAGGCTAACCACTAGTGCAAAACTACGTGTCGTTCCTTTTAATGTAGATGATCCCAAAAGCTTCAAAATTAATAAGTCTTTTATCATGTGAGGTTAGTCCCATATTTGGGACTAAAATCTACTTTTTAGCTAGATCGGTCCCAATTTACGGATTTATCGTTTGGCATAAAGTGGATCATGCTGATTTTGAGATGTATCGTGATAGAGAGCGTAATCACTTAACACGTCTAACTCAGTTTAGAGGGATTTATCCGATTTGTTCAGCAGATGCTGTACTTAGAACTGACCAATCCGATCATAATTTGCAGTTAGTTGGACATAGTGTAGAAAGTCCTTTTGCGTATGTGTATAGCTTTGATCGGGTCTTGATGACAGGTCTGTTATTGAGTCAAGTTTAAAGGAAATTAGGGTAACTTTGGGTAAAAATTTAGATCTTCATTTTTTTAATCACTAGATTTCATTAGAGATTTTGGATGAGTTAAATTGCCACCACCTCCAAATTGGAGTGGATCAATGCTTTTGGAATAAGATATTTGTCCTTCATTATTATTTTTAGAACTTTAATGAGATTATTCGGTGTCCCCCTTAATGAAATAAAAGTGTTAAAGATAATTTAGACTAAGGCCTGCAATAAAAATAGACACAAAGTGTCGCTTAAATATAAATCAATATAGACTAAACAAGACCGAATTTAGTAAAATTGGCCACAGATTAAACCTACAAAAACTAAATAGAATGCCCAATAATATTTATGCTGAATTAGAGCAACTTGGACTTACCGCACAAAAACGTGCAATACACGTACAGTTGAGTAACGGCACGCTCAACGACCAAGTCTTCCTTCAGCGTATTGAAGGCACGCATGAATTAAATAAGGGTATTCATTTACAACTCATCTGCCTTTCGACCTCAGCGAATATACCTTTAAAGCAGTTCATTGGTGCACAAACAGCAATTGATATTGTCAACGACAAATCCGAACTCAATCGTATTTCTGGTATTGTGACCAAAGCCGATATTGGTGCAAGTGATGGATCGCTCACGATTTATCGCTTAACCGTAGAGGACCCAACAGCACTCTGGAAACACCGTCGAAACTCACGCGTGTTCATGAATAAATCTGTGGTTGACGTAGTGCAAACCATCTTCTCTGAGTGGCAACAAAAAAGTCCATTATTTGCTTCAAGTCTGACATTGGATAAAAGTGGACTCACTAAAGACTACGATATTCGTCCATTCATCATGCAGATGAATGAACGGGATATAGACTTTGTTCAACGGCTTCTCGCATCTGAAGGTATTAACTGGTTAATTGATGAAGCACAACTGAAAGTCTCCAGTTCAAGTGAACAAATTCAACCCCAAAAACTCCGTTTGATTGATGATAATGCCCAGTACAAAGCTTTGGATCGACGTAATATTCGCTTCCATAGAAGCTCGGCAGTAGAACAAACTGATTCGATCACCAATTTTATTGGACGGCGTAGTATTCAACCGACTGCGGTTCACATCCAACGCTGGCAAGCTGATGCACTCGAAACCGAAGAAGGCGCAGGCTCAATACAAAGCAAACACAGCCATAGTGAAAACCAAGACAATGCAAGCCTTGGCTTAGAACAGGCATGGCACTTTTCCCCTGCATGGATACAAGACCTCAAAGGTGAAGATGGTGCAACCAAATCAGGCAATAGTCAGATTGAAAAGTTTAATGAAAACCTGAGCAACTACTACGATTCACAAGCCAAACAATTTACTGCAACCTCAACCGTGCGTGATGCACAGGTAGGTTACTGGTTTGAATTCAATGAACACCCAGAAATTGATGAACATGATGGCGCGGATAAAGAATTCCTAATTACTGCTAAGTCCTTTTATAATCAGAATAATCTTCCCAAAGACTTAACCGATCAAGTCACAGCCTTGCTTAAACAAAGTAATTGGCAACAAGTTGATATTCAAACCAATAACCAAGATGAACGTCAAGCTAACAACCTCGTATTGCAACGACGTAATATTGCCACCGTTCCTGAGTATAATCCTCTCACCCAAAGACCAACAGTACATCCCATGCGTGCCAAAGTGGTGGGTTTAAGTGGAGAAGAAATTCATGTCGATGAATGGGGACGCATCAAAGTTCGATTCCTATTCACCCGAAATGAAGATAATACTCATGATGGTGGTGCAGGCTCAAACGACAATGACACCGATTCCGCTTGGGTCGATGTACTGACGCCATGGGCAGGTGAAGGCTATGGAGCAAGATTCCTACCTCGTGTGAATGAGATTGTTGTCATCGACTTCTTTGATGGCAATATTGACCGCCCTTTTGTCATCGGACGTATTCACGAAGCACAACGTAGTCCAACCAAATTCGATAGCAAAGGCAAACTACCTGATACCAAAAAACTGGCAGGTATTCGTTCTAAAGAAGTCAAAGGTGAAGGCTTTGGGCAACTACGCTTTGATGACACTACAGGACAAATCAGCACCCAACTGCAAAGCAGTCACGGTGCAACACAACTTAATTTAGGTAAGTTGAGTCATCCTAAAGACAAAGCTGAAAGCGAAGATCGTGGTGAAGGTTTTGAACTGCGTACGGATCAATGGGGTGCAGTCCGTGCAGGGCAAGGTTTACTTGTAAGTACCTATAAACAAGACCAAGCCAAAGGTGAACATCTTGATGCTGAAATTGCCAAGAAACAACTGGAAGGCAGTCAGACCAACAGCAAGGCTTTAAGTGACATTGCCAAAAACCAAAAAACCGATGAAATCGAATCAGTTGAACAACTGAAAGAATTTGCTGAACAGCTTGAACAAAAGATCGCGAAATTTAAAAAAGCGGTACTTTTACTCAGTTCACCTGATGGTATTGCATTGAGCACACCTGAAGATATTCATCTCTCTGCGGATGCACAGATCAACCAGATTGCAGGCGATAGTATCAACTTCAGTACGCAAAAGAACTGGATAGCACAAGCACAAAATAAGCTCAGCTTATTTGCTGCGCAAGGTGGGATCAAAGCTGTAGCTGCACAAAGTAAAGTTGAAATACAAGCGCAGTCGGATGCTTTGAATGTATTGGCTAAAATGGGAATTACCATTTCTTCGACAGATGACAAAGTGGTGATTAGCAGTCCGAAAGAAGTTCAGATCACAGGTGGATCTTCTCAAATCACTTTAAATGGTTCAGGGATATTTCAGAAAACAGGTGGGAAGTTTGAAGTTAAGGCTGGGCAGCATGTATTCCAAGGTGGGGCGAGTGTTAGTGCTAAATCTAGTTTACCTCCACCGCCGAAACGTGCTCAGGGTATCTTAGAATTGATTCATGACTATACACATGGCGAGTTCGTCAAAGCTGGTGAATACACAGTTACAGATACTTTAGGTAAAGTGGTTAAGGGTAAACTTGATGACAAAGGTTTTGCCCGTGTATCTGGATTGGCTGCTGGTGCAGTTAAAATTAACTTTGAAGATGATAAACGTGATCCTTGGGATGTAGCGAGTGATTTTAAACGTGAAGTTGAGTGGCCAAATAAAAATGATCCTGATTTAGCAGAAACAGCTTCAATTTTAGAAAGTGTAAGTAGAAAAGCACAATCTGCTTTAGGTGATTTTGCTAAGCAACTCAAAGATCCTAAAAGTTTGATGAAAAATATTGAATTAGCTAAAAAAATTAAATCAGATGGTGCAAAAACGCTGCTTCCGATGATCAATAGCCAAGCTCAAGGGCTAGTTTCAGAAACAATTTCAAGTTTATTGCCGATTACGCAATCAAAAGGTGGTTTGATGGCAAATATGGGGGGAGGCTTTATCGCTTCACAAACTAGTGGGTCAAACCTGACGAGTATAAGTGGTATTGCTCAAAATAACTTACCTCAGTATTTAAAAAGCCCTTTTGATAAAAATTGATAGAGAATAAATAGAATGGCTCAAGCTAAAACAGAAGTCGTAAAACCACTTAATGAAGTTGCAATTGCAGATATTAATAATTCTAAGCAAAAAATTGATAAGTGGTTAAAAGATCATACCCATCAACTTGTGGGATTAGACCTTGTTAGTAATGTATTGGGTACAGTTCCAATTATTGGCAATGTCATGGCTGCAATTGATGTGGTGACTGACATTCTTCATATTTATGATAAGGGCTATCAAAAGGCGGATGTCTTTGATTGGACAACCGTGGGTATTGATTTAATTGGTGTTGCTCCTGTTCCTGGTACAACAGCTATTCGTACTTCAGCTCGACCAGCTTTATTCTTAGTCCGCCAAGAAGTTAAAAGAGTTGGCAAATCTGCACTAACTGAAGCTGTTATCACAGTCATTGGTAAACATCTTAATGATCAAGTTGCAGGAAATATTGAGAAGTTTTGTAAAACAGGATTGACACAACTTAATACAATTTTAGGGAAATGTGGGGATACCATACAAGGAGCTACCACTGAAATTAATGGTGGTATTACTCGCGTTGTAACACAAGGTAAAGTATTTACCAACGCAGGTTCTAATCTAACGCGAGCACAGCAACAGGCGGTAGGTATTGCAAAAGGTTTGCAAAGCGGAGACCTGACTCGTGCAGGAAAAAACCTTGTATATATGACAGAAAATTGGGGTAAAGCATTATTTAAATCCAATGTAAATAATAATGCAAAAGTAGTTTCAATGTTGGTTCCCCAAAATTTAAAACAACCTGTTTTAAATGTAGGTGCAACAATTGGTAAAGTTGGTGTTACCGCCAATCAAAAAATCAGAAAACTTGGGAATAAAGCAGAACCGCAAACGATAGGTTGGTTATTTGAAGTCCTAAGAGTAGGTGCTGGACGTTTCAGAAAGAATAATAAGTCAGCCCAAGTCAAAGCAACACAGACCACACAAGCAAAGAATGATAAAAATAACGCTAAATTAGAAAAATCAAGAAATGAACATCAGGCAACAAATAATGCCAATCAATGTAAGAACTGTAATGGCAGTACGGCAAAATCTATCACCTTTGCAATGGGTACAGAATTTTTAACACATGCCGATGCTCAGATTCATTCTTTAATTCCTGAAATGTTGATGCGTTCTTACGTTTCTAACTTATATCAATACGATGATTCAATTTTTGGCGCACGTTGGACTACACCATTTAGCAGTAAAATTGTGCCTTGTACCCAATATAATGAAAAGAACCCTAAAGAGAATACGGTTTTAAAGGGATGGGAATACATTGGTGTAGATGGACGTCCAATCAAGTTGAAAGAATTAAAGGTTGGGCAAAGTTTTTATGATGAGGTAGAGACATTCACTTATACAGTTGTCTCTGACGAAATTCGGGCAATTACTTTTGGTTCAAATGAATCACGTTATTATCAAAAATATAATAATGAATATCGACTTACATCAATAGAGCGACAAAATGGATTTAGTGTCGGATTACGCTATGACCATGTATTTGACGATCAAAGTTATTTGTCAGACATCATTTTTAAACAAGACCAAAAAGTTTTAGCACATCTAGCATTACAATTAAATCAATATGGCTTGGTAGAAGCGGTATGGTTAGTCGAAGATGGACAACTTAAACGACAACTCTCCGCCTATGTTTATAATGATCAACGCGATTTGATTCAAGCAACCAATGAATTTGGCGCATCATACCAATATACTTATCAGCATCATCTTCTAACTCGTTATACCGATTTAACCCAACGTGGTATGAATCTGAAATGGGATGGGAAATTACCAAGCTCAAAAGCGATTGAAGAATGGGCAGATGATTATAGTTCAGCTCGAAAACTGGAGTGGGACGAAAATGTACGTGTCACCTCAGTAACGGATGTTGAGGGAAATGTTACTGAACATTATTACGGTATCACTGGTTATACCTACCGTATTATTTATCCTGATAATTTACAAGAATGGTTCTTTAGGGATGATGCTAAAAACATTACCTCTCATGTAGCCACAGATGGAAGTGAAACAACATACTCGTATGATGAACGCGGTAATGTTTTAACGACAACCCAAGCTGATGGCGCTACCAGTTATTTTGAATACGATGACAAAGACAACCTCATTGGTATGGTCGATGCTGAACAAGGTCGTTGGTTTAAAGAGTACGACGGTTCAGGAAATTTAATAAAAGAAATTGATCCGCTGAAACATGAAACTGCTTATGCCTATAATGGGATGGGTTTAGTGACATCAATCACCGATGCCAAAGGTGGCTCTAAAGCCCTGAAATACGATGATCAAGGGAATTTGCTTAGCTATACTGACTGTTCAGGCAAAGAAACAAAATGGCAATATGATGAACGTGGGCGTGTTAAATCCGTAGAAAATGCGCTAAAACAAAAAGTCGAATATTTCTATACAGAATTTAGTGCTGAGAAGCGTGAGTCAATCATCAAAGGCTTACCTTTAAATGCCTTTGGTCAGCTTGAAAAAATCAAACATGCTGATGGGACTGAAGAACATTTTGTCCATGATGCTGAAGGACGTTTATTAGTCCATATTGATCCAAAGCAACAGCAGACACGCTATGAATACGATGCAGCAGGTTTAATAACCAAACGCATCGATGCATTAAACCATACGCTAAAATATCAATGGGATCGTTTAGGACGCCTAAAACGATTGACGAATGAAAATGGTGCAAGTTACGAATTTGTTTACGATGCTGGCGGTCGTTTGATTAAGGAAATTGATTTCGATGGCAAAGAAACAATTTATCATTATGATGAGTTAAATGGTCGACTCACCACAAGTATCGAGGTTGCGTCAGCTTATGGACAAGATTTAAAAGACCGTGCAGCACCGAAAGACCGCATACAGCAATTCATCTTTGACAGTATGGGACGTTTGGAACAACGTACCGCAGGCTATGGGCACTATGGCTTAGAACTAGAAGAGAAACAGACTGAAGAATTTGCTTACGATTACATGGGACGTATTCTGCATGCCAAGAATGCAGAAAGTAACCTACAATGGTTCTACGATGCTGCGGGTAATGTGATCAAAGAACACCAACAGGATTATAAGAGCAACACAACAGCGGTATGGAAACACAGCTACGATGAAATCAATGATCGAATCAAAACTATTCGACCAGATGGACAAAACATTGATTGGCTCACCTACGGTACAGGTCATGTACAAAGCCTGATTGTCAATGGACAGGATTTAGTCAGCTTTGAACGAGATGATTTACATCGAGAAATCACAAGACACTACGCCAATGGCACCAGCCAAGAACAACAGTTTGACCTTGTAGGACGCTTACACAGCCAAATCATGCTCAATGAACATGACAATGGCTACCAAAGCCAGTACAAAGAAAAAAATAACCAACAGAACAATGCGCTGCAACAGACCAGTCAATTGATTCAACGACTGTATCAATACGATAAAACAGGTGAATTGACTGCGATCAAGGATACACGACGTGGTAACATTGCCTACAAATACGATCCTGTAGGACGTTTACTTGAAGCAAGCAGTAAACTCGGTAAAGAGACCTTTAACTTTGACCCTGCTAGTAACATCATAGATCGTTACAATGATGATAAAGCGCAAAATCATGACCAAAGCCACCAACAACAAACAGAAGAAAAAGGCTTTGGCTACAACAGTCTAGTCAATAACGTGGTGAAAGAATATCTCGACCAACAATACCAATATGATGCATACGGGCAACTCATTCGACAAAAATCTACGCAAGGTGATTTAAACCTTGAGTGGGATGTGTATGGACGCATGATCAAAAGCCGTAACAGCCAATACACCGCAGAATATCGTTATGACGCTTTAGGTCGTCGTATCCAAAAACGTAGTAAACATCACCATACAGGTGATGAACATAACATCATCTATGGATGGGATGGTGACACACTGGCTTATGAGTCAACGGAACAAGCCACTAAACACTATATCTACGAAAAAGACAGCTTTGTGCCGATGCTACAAGCGGTCTATCAAAGCCCTATAGAATTACACCAAACGCCTGATTGGTCAGACAAGCCGTATAGTGTACATCGTGACCCACTCTGGAAGACCACCAAGCAAAGCAAAGGCTTTGATGATGTATGGTTCTACCACTGTGACCATTTAGGCACACCACAAGAAATGACAGACCATACTGGTTCGATCATTTGGAAAGCAGAATATAGGGCTTGGGGTGAGTGTAAGGTTGAAAAAATTAAATCGAATTTCTTTGAAAATTCAGAAATTATTTCAAACAACATCCGTTTCCAAGGTCAGTATTTCGATGAAGAAACAGGATTACATTACAACCGTCATAGGTATTATTCACCTTATGTGGGAAGGTTTGTAAGTAAAGATCCAATTAGTTTATTAGGTGGAAATAATGCATATATGTATGTTAAAAATCCGACGGGGTGGATTGATAGATTAGGGCTTTGTAGCACTACATTAAATAGAAACCTAGGAGGAGTCACAGGTGATCATTTACAAGCACATCATATAATTCCTGAGGAAATTTGGGCAAAACGTAAGGACTTTCTTGATGATATCGGTATTGGTGGGAATAGGGATAAGGCTGAAAATGGAGTATTAATGCCAGATAGTGAAGCAAAGGCAAAACAAATGAAACGTAAATTGTATCATTGCGGGTCCCACCCGATATATTCTACATTAATAAATCAAAAACTGATTAGGATTGAAAATCAATTTAATGATGGAAAAATAACTGCAGCACAAGCACGAGAAAAGGTTGCAAACGTACAAACTAGTATGAGAGTTGTTTTATCAGCACCTGGAAGTAACCCAATTAGATTAAGTTAGGATTGAATAAATATGAATTATTTCGTTTTAAGTGCTAAACAAAGTGAAAATTGCCCAATTTCTCTTGTTGAGGATGCAATTTTATATTCGGATAAAGAACAGGCTAATTCAAGTATAGAGCCAGGTTCTTTACCTTGGTATAGTTATAAAACTAGCGGAGATTGTGAATTACCTAAAAATGGAATTTTAGTTCTGAAAAGTAAAAAAACTAAAATGTCATTTCGAAACATTAATAAAAATATTTATGTTGTTGATGAACATTTTAAAAAAATTTTACAAAATTATATAAATGCTGACTTTTTAAATGTGAATGTAGTGAGTGAAAAATTAGAAGCAATTGATGAAAAAGGATATTTTATTTTTAGATTTAATAATTTAGTAAATTACATTGACGTAATTGATTTAAATAAATCTAAATATGAGTTTAGTGAAGGTGCTTTGATTTTAGAAAAAGTTCAAATATTAGAAAGTATAAATGAGAATATTTTTAAAATTAAAGATATTGATCCAGCACAAGATACCTTTTTCATAAGTGAAATTGTTAAAAATGGTATAGAAAAAATCGAGTTTAATGATATAAAAATTCATATTGTTTCTACAGCAAAGTGGAGAGATTCAGATGATTTTACTGTCATGTTTTTAGAAGAAAATGAAGTGAATGAATATGTGTGGCCGATCTAATGATATTGTAAACTGTAATTTTAGAAACAGATATGAATATTAGATCTCTTTCATAAATCAAAAAACGATCTTCTTTTTGGTTAATATTTGCACTCCGGATTTCTTAGCATTCGTGCATAATCTGCGGATGAAATACATCGATTCAAACAAGCTTTCTGATCCTCAGT
>NZ_VOZB01000009.1:0-150596 GCF_013420005.1 Acinetobacter sp. YH12040 | reverse complement strand
ATCAATTACTGACAAAAATTTGCTCAAATAAACTTCGAGTAATTTCTACCATTAATCAATGAAAATAATTTCGATCGATCAATCAGTAAAAATCCACACAAGTTGTTCTTCATAATCTCTTAATGATCTTCTTGTTGGTTCGTCACCAGCAAGCTAGGTCGGCTATATTACTCTTTATTTCTAAAGAGTCAACCAGTAATTCAAATTATTTTCAAACTTATCAAATAAAACCCAACTTAATCAATTCAACCAAGTCATTGTTTTATCAGGAGTTTTAATCTTCATCACCGCCGATGGATGTGCATTCTACAGCATTTCAGGACCGTTGCAACACCCTTTTCCATTTATTTTTATTTTTTCATTACGTTTGTTTATTTATTCTACTAAATCAGTGTTTTTTTACTTAAAAAAGTGCTTTTAGCGTACAGAAAGCATGCAATACGCCACAGGCACCCATAAGATAAACATTAAAACTGGCATAACACCGTGCACTTCTTCAGGCTTTCTATACAACCACTGAATAAATGGAATGCCGATCCCAAATAATGTCGCCATCAATAGCACACCTACAAATCCACCTTTCAGCAGTAGCCAGACCAAAACTGGCACACTCATCAACAAGCCAATTATCAATAAAACACAGTTTATGTGCGTTTTATTCATGCTTTGGTACGGCATCAACTCCAAAAAGGCAAAGACTGGGATTTTACAACGTGGGGGGGGTACAGATGAATCAATTTGACTTGGCGATGACCAATCTTGCCTTTAGCAGTGTGGTGCTTTTGGGCATTCGTGCTTTAGGAATTTTCCCATCAAAACAAGAAACCGAAAGCTTTTTGCATTTTTGGCGATATGTGGGTTGGTTAATGGGTATTGATGAAAAATGGTTAATTGAAAAAGAATCTGACGGTTGGAAACTGCTGTATTGGATGCAATTTGTATGCCCCCAATCTGATGCAAGCAGTATGGCTCTCGGCGCCACTCTCTCTAAAGAACCTTTTGAAAGACAATACAAATACCTCCGACCATTTCAGCAAAAACTGGCTTATCGACAACATCTGGAGCTGACACAATTTTTTATTGGCAAAAAACGCATGCATAAATTAGGGCTCAAACCCCAGTCCGCCGCATGGTTTGCCTATTATTTATTAGCTAGAAATCTCGTCCTGTATTCAGGTGCTAAGCATCTCCCAAGTTTAAATCAAAAATTACAGCAAAAAGGCCGTGCAATTCAAAAACTCGGTTTAGCACCGTATCAAAGTAAAGCCAAACAACTGGCAAGTATGCACCAATAAAAAAAGCAGAGCGATCGCTCTGCTTTTTGGATGACAAATATCAGAACTTAGAATTTCATCGAAATACGTGCCCAATAATTTCGGCCAATATTATTGAACTGTTCATCTGCCGCTAAGCCTGTACCGGCATCCCCCAACTTATTTAAATGTTCGGTGTAGGTTTTATTCAAGAGATTATCTACACCCACAGATACATCTACACCCTCATCAATATGATAAGTACCATTTAAAGAAAGCGTACCGAAGCCTGCACTTTTCTGTAGATCGTATCCCACAATATTACCTTGGTTTGGACTAATCCGATTTTGACCATCAACAACACGCCATAACGCACCCAAAGTATAATTATCCTGAATGTAACGTAAATTTACCCGAGCTTCTAAAGGTGAGATTTGTGGTAATGGCGTATTATCCGTGGTGTTTTCCCCCCACGCATACATTGCGCTGACATCTGCTTGGATCGCATCTGTAAATTGATAGCCAATCCCAGCTTCTGCACCTGCAATGGTTGCATCGATATTTCGACTATGCGCTTCCATACCTCCCATCATTCCTGTTCCAGGCTTATAACTCGTTAAAATATAATCATTCACCAAACCAGCATAAGCCGACACCCAAGAATTCAAAGCACCATGTTGATGTTGATAGCCCATATCTAACTGAAGCGTTTTTTCCGTATCAATATGATTGAATGTATTGATATCACCATTTCCTGATTTTGGGCTAAATAATTCCCAATAATCTGGCATACGTTCTACATAGCCTAAACCAATATAGGTTTTACCATCATCATGTTCAGGATGTGTATTTTCAAAACGGATAAAGCCACTTGTTAAGGTTTTATCCAATTTACGGTTATAACCTTGATCAATTGAATCTTGTCGTTCATCTTTCACATCGACTTGATCAAACCGAACACCTGAAACCAAACTGTTTTGATCATCAAAATGATAGGTTAATTCACCAAAACCACCATAAGACTGATATTTCATGTCTGTCATACGTGGCTGGTCTTGATAAACAATATGATTTTTTGAATCTGTTTTACGAATACTATGTTGGTTATTTTGGCTGTCGATACCCGTAATAAATTGAAGACTATCCCATTCATGGGTTACGGCCATACGAGCGTTTAATGTTTTACGAGCAACATTAGTCGCCATTTTCATCATTGGTTCAGGACGTAAACTATAGTTATCCATGACATGATCATTAAAGCTATAGTTCACTTGTGCTTCAATTTTCTTAATCACCTCAGTGACATTCTTTTTCTCGACTCGAAGCCCCAAGCTTTCACGGGCAAATTGCGAACCATCCATTGAACGGCCCGCGTACACCGCCTCACCATCGGCTTTACCTCCAGTAAGTTCTACCCATGTATCTTCGTTTGGCGTCCAACCGAGTGCCAAATCTGTATTCCAACGCTCCCAGTCTGACGGCACAGTATTGCCATCTCCATCTTGGTAACTGTCTGCAACAGAACGGCTGGCATTTAGACGGACATATTTATTTTCATCGCCCACAGCCGCCTCGACATTATGATCTAAGCGACCATAAGAGCCGATCATCACACTGGCTTGACCACGGTAGTTTTTATCAGCATCCAACTGTTCAGGTTTGCGTTCAAACAAGACTGTTGCAGCAGAACCTGTATTGGCATATTGAACCGTTTGAGGCCCTTTAATCACTGAAATTCGGTCATAACTTTCAGGGGAAATATAAGACGTCGGTGCATCCATACGACTCGGACAAGCCCCGAGATTTTCTGTACCATCGGTCAATATTTTAATGCGTGAACCAAACATGCCACGAAACGTCACATCGCCATTGCTTCCTGCGCCACTTTTCACTGCACTAAAACCCACAATGCTTTTTAAATAATCGGCCCCATCACTGGCAGGTATCGGTTGAATCGGCTGTTTGGGGTTGGCACGAACAATCAGGCCATTGGCATCATTACCCTGATGTGATGTCACCACAATCGGTGCTAAAGTTTGTACAGCATTGGTTCCCGTCATCTCTACGGACATCTCGTCAGCCATCACTGTAGTTGAATAGCAGGCAACACAAATTGCAGCCGCAAGAGGCTGTAGAAAAAATTTAGGCTGAGCCATGTTTATCTCACAAAATACATAAATAAAGGCGTACCTGAGTCCTCAAAGACCCAAGTTTAAAAAACGTCGGATTTATGCAGCGAGTGGCGGGGCTCGACCTTGCGGAAGTAAAAAGAGTTGTTGAAGAACAAACCAGACATGCTTGAAAGCTTTTTGAAAAGCAATTAAACGAACTTGAATTCGATCAAGCACTTCTTTTACATCAAGTTCAGGGGGCAAAACCAAATTGCCATAAACGGTACAATACTGACATTGATGACTGGCATCATGTTCATGGGCAGTATGATCGACTTGAACTTTCTCAGCGTGAGCGGAAGATGAATGGTGTGAATGTGCGGTATGTTCAGCATGAACATTGGGAAGTAAAAGTGCACGCGTAATGGTTTCGCAGACCGGAGCAACTTGATATTGCTTGGGCAACAATGGCTGTAAAAAAACAGCAATCTGCAAAAAAACGGCTGCAAAGGACAGCAGCACTCCACTACGAAACAATACAGGCAAACCCTAACATTTGTCTGAACCAAGTATAACAAAGCCCAATCGAAATTGGGCTTGTCTCAGGTATTTTTTAACCGCGATCAATTAACGCTTAACTGCGACTTTATCTTTTTGGCGTTGGCGAACTAATTTTTCCACTTTGTCACGTGCACGTTGACGTTTCAAAGGCGATAGATAGTCGACGAATAACTTACCATTTAAGTGATCCATTTCATGTTGGATACAAACTGCGAGAAGTCCGTCCGCTTCCACTTCAAATGATTGACCTTCAAGATTAATTGCCTGAATTTTTACACGTGACGGGCGCTCAACTTTATCGTATATTTGAGGCACTGATAAACAGCCTTCTTCATAGGGCTGCGTCTCTTGCGTCAATGGCGTAATTTTGGGGTTAATAAACACCATGGGTTGATCTTTTTCTTCAGATAAATCCATGACTATCAGCTGAATATGGTGATCTACCTGTGTTGCTGCCAGGCCAATTCCCGGTGCTTCATACATAGTTTCAAACATGTCGGCTGCTAACTGACGAATTTCATCAGTAACTTCTTCGACTGGTTTTGCAATGGTACGAAGACGGGGATCGGGGAAACTTAAAATAGGTAATAAGGCCATACGACGTCCTCACTTATGCCATTGATCAAAAAACAAAATGAAGGAATGCTTCATCAAAAAATTGTGTGTAATATCGTTATTATAACGCAGTTACATACATAATTTTAGGAATTATGATAATGAAAAAGGTTTTGAAGGGCATGCCAACTTTTAGTGCCTTGGGGTTTAAAAAACAATTATTGGCACTTACAGTCTGTGTAAGTGTGGGGATGGGAATGGTCAGTGTTGCAGAAGCTGCCCCTGCTCGTAACGTCAATCCACCGTCATTGAAGGCAGGTGCGCCTCAAGTTTATGTGGTGAAAAAAGGCGATACGTTGTGGGATATTTCCAAGCGTTTCTTAAAAAATCCTGTGCGCTGGCCTGAAATCTGGGCGAGCAATAAACACGTGAAAAATCCGCACTGGATTTTCCCAGGTGACCGCCTATTAATGTGTACCTACAATGGCCGCCCAATCATCGGTAAGGATGAAGGTGATGGCTGTGAAGGTATTATTCGTCGCTATACAGGTGGCACTAAACTTCAACCACAAGTTCGTGTTGAATCCCTCAACAGTGCGATTCCGGTTATCCCATTAGAATATATTAAGCAATGGCTTGAGCGTAGCATGATTGTTGCAGCTGATTCTGTTGAAGGCACACCTTACATTTTAGGTACAGCTGATCAACGTGTATTAGCTGCCAAAGGCCAAACAGTTTATGCACGCGGCCAAGGTATGCAAGTCGGTCAACGTTATGCTGTTTACCGTGAAGGCGAACCGTACATCTTTACCGATGCAAACGGCAAAAAACACAACGCAGGTTTAGAACTGACTCAAGTCGCTTCAGGTGTTGCCGTTCGTGGTGAAAATGACATTACCACTTTAGAACTGACCGATACTTATAATGCTGAAGTTCGTCGTGGCGATCGTGTTCTTCCTGAATATGACCCAATGCTGCCAACGCTGTTCTACCCAACCAATGCTGAAAATGTCACTGCTGGCGGTAGTATTGTTCGTGTCATGGGCTCGATTGGGACTGCAGCGGTTCACAGTGTGGTGACAATCGACCGTGGTAGCTTGCAAGGCGTTCAATCTGGTCAAGTCTTTAGCGTGAACCAAAAAGGTGAAATCGTGACTGATCCGAAAACCAAAGAACGTGTTCAACTTCCAGGACAACGTATTGGCAACATCATGGTATTCAAAACGTTTGATAACTTAAGCTATGCTTATGTACTTGAGAGCGAATTACCAATCAAAGTGGGTGCAACGATTCAGCCACCACTGATGGATGACTAAGACCAAATCCATAAAAATGAGGCTGTATTCAGCCTCATTTTTTATTATCCAACAACGATATCACTAATAATTTTAACCCATAAAAAGAAGACATATTCAAAGGTCTCATTATGCTCAACTCATTGACTGACTTGCATTTAGATTACATTCGCCTGTGGTTTGTGGTGCAACACTCACTTCGTAGTTTCTATAAAATTCAGCAGCACTATCCTGCCCTACACTACGCCCTTAAGCCTAATCAAATCACCACATGGCAAAAATTAGGACTGCATAAAAATCATTTAAAGCGCTTTGAGGAATTTCACAGCCCAAGTGGACAGCTTAGCTTTGAAAAATGTCTCAAGGATATTGAACAATACAGTGACTTTGTACTGATTCCTGAAGACCTAAACTATCCACAACAACTTTTACCTTATAGCGACAAGCCGCCGATTCTATTTGGGCAAGGTAATGCCCAAGCCTTGATGCAACCCCAAATTGCGATTGTGGGTAGCCGCAAACCCAGTCCCCAAGGTCGACAAATTGCTTATGATTTTGCTTATTATCTGAGTGAGCAAGGGTTCTATATTAATAGCGGTTTAGCACAAGGAATTGATGAAGCGGCACATCGCGCTGCCATACAACACCACAGAACCATTGCCGTGATGGGTACAGGTTTAGATCAAACTTATCCGACCGCACATCAGCGTTTAAGACAAGAGATCATCCAACATGGTGGGACCGTAATCAGTGAGTTTCTTCCACACACTCCCCCATTGCAACACCATTTTCCACATCGAAATCGTATCGTGAGTGGGCTCAGTCTTGGTGTCATCGTGGCGGAGGCGGCATTAAAAAGTGGCTCACTGATCACAGCTCAACGTGCTGCCGAACAAGGCAAATCTATTTTTGCCATTCCAGGCCATATTTATAGTGAGTCGCATCAAGGTTGCCATCAACTCATACGCGAAGGTGCAATTTTGATTGATCATCCACAACAGGTTATTGAAGACTTGGCACTAGCCACACAGTGGCAATCACAGGCTGCCGAGACCTTAACAACCACCGAAATAGCGACACCCGAAACAGCAATACCGGACACCCCGCCACCCGAACCTATCCCAGAACATTTAATTGCGCTGTATCGGCAGCTTGATTGGGTCGGCCAAGGCCTTGATCAATTGTCCATTCAACTCAAAATTGATACCGCGACATTAACCAGTCAACTGATGGAATTAGAGTTAATGGGCTATGCCGCACAACAAGCCGGACACTACTTACGTTGTCGAATGGGTAAATTAGGTTCACAATAGTCCTCTGTCGAATCAGATAAGGTCTATAGAAATGATTACCACCTCTGTTGCAGAAGCAGCTTCCTGTCTTAAAAAAGGTCAGGTTCTCGCATATCCTACAGAGGCTGTTTGGGGATTGGGCTGTGATCCCTACAATGAGCAAGCCTTTCTTGAAATTTTGCGCTTAAAACAACGTCCCATTGAAAAAGGCGTGATTTTATTGGCGGCCAATGTCGCTCAAGTTGAACACCTGCTTCAAGGCTTAACAGATGATATGCGTCAGCAAGTCGTTGCGACATGGACCAACCGTAAACCCAATGAACGTGCAACTACATGGTTATTACCGGCTGGCGACCATATCCCAACATGGATTAAAGGCAATCATCCAAAAGTCGCAGTCCGTGTGACGACCCATTCTTTATGTGTGGCTTTATGCCAAGCTTTTAATGGCTTTATTGTGTCTACTAGTGCCAATCCTGCAGGATTAACCCCTGCACGGTCCTTACAAGAAGCCAATCAGTATTTTGCCAATGAACTAAATTACTTAAATGGTGATCTCGGCCTAAGCCAAGAACCAAGCAAAATTATTGATGCTGAAACAGGTGACATCATCCGCGCATAAGCTCGGATGCCTGTCTATAGCTGCCTTTTAGAAAATACAAACAAAAAAAAAGCTCAGCCATATAGGGATGGCTGAGCATAAAAAAGGATGTGTATAAAATCACATCCAGAGGGTCTTGCAATCTCTGGGTAAATATCAAGTAATTATTAAGAATTACTTCCTTATTTACGATGAAAGTATTATGTAATATTTTTTTAAATTTAACAAATATATTTTTTATATAAATAAAACTACTGATAAGCACTTTATTTCTGATTTTATAACCACTTAGTCAAAATATGTATCTATTTTTGATTGATTTTTAAGACGAGAATTTGTTTTTTTAATTCAGTTTTACACTCAAAACTCCATTTTCAAAAGATTTGCTCTATAAAAAAACAAATTTATTTGCCTATTTTTTAATCAATAATTCTCATAAATTTTCAACTTTTTACTAGATTTACTTACGCTGCGCCAAGATCACCCCAGTAATCGCCATCACTGTGCCAACAGTATGATAAATCATCCACTGCTCAGCCAACCAGAAATAGGCAATAATCGCGGTAAATACCGGCATCAAATTCATAAAAATACTGGTGCGATTCGGCCCGAGATGTTGCACAGCCAACATCCATACCAACGGTGCAATCAATGATGGAAAAATTGCCGCATAAAATACACTTGGCGCATTCGCAGGATTAATCGCATCAATGCCTAAATACAACACGAATGGCAAGTGATATAAAACGGCAAAGAAAATTTGTACATATAAGCTCAACAGTAGCGGAAGTTTCAGTTGCCATTTTTTTAAAAACACCCCATAAAAGGCATAAAAGAACACTGCGAAGATCATCAGGATATCGCCGAAATGTCCGCCCATATTCAGTAATTGACTGAAATCTCCTTGCGCGATGACAAACAATAGCCCCGTAAATGAAATCGCACAGCCCAAGATGGCATAGCGATTAGGCACATCTTTCAGTATGAAAAATGCAACGGCAATCGTAAAAACAGGGATAAAGGCATTGATGATGCCCATATTGGTCGCCGTCGTATAATGCGCAGCGGTATAGCCCAAGCCTTGATATAACACCATGCCAAAAGCACTCAGGACAGCCAATTGCTGCCAATGCTGCCCGATAAGCTGTCTTTGCTGCCAAACGGTTTTCAGCATAAAGGGGGTCAGGATCAAAAATGCAATAAACCATCGATAAAAACTGATACTGACTGGTGAAATATAATCCGTCACATAGCGGGTGACGGTAATATTTAACGACCATATAAATACCGCGATCAGAGGCAAACAAATTGCAAATTTCGCCCAACGCGCTTGAAGCAACATGTCTGACTCCTCAATATATCGTGCAAAGATTGGTCTAGGTATTTTGAGTGATGTCTGTTTTAATTGAAATACATGATTTCAGACATTTATATTGTAGTTCAGACATCGACACCTAGGCATATATGACATCACCACCGATTGAACAACAGATCGAGCTTTTTGAAGCACACTACACCACATTAGATGCTGTCTATCCGCACAGTTGTCTTTGGGGTGATTTTAATTTTTGTCTCGATGGTATTTTCGAATATGAAATACAAGGGCAACATCATCTCTCACCTGCCAGTTATGGGGTGTGGATTCCCCCACAGACAGAACATTGCTCAGTCGCGATTGATGAACAACCCATTCATTATGTGGCAATCCGACTGGCGCCTGAGCTCTACATAGATTTTCCCAAGCAGACGGAAGTATTTAGCATCCAGCCTTTTTTTCGTTTGTTGGTGCAAGAAATTTTGGCCTTTCCTACAGAGCAACATACCACACCACCCTATCGACACCTGTTACAGGTCTTATTCGACCAGTTAAAAACTGCGCCCAAACATCAACATTATTTACCGCAAAGCCATGATGCAGTGTTAAAGCCGATCTTGGCGCAGCTTGCAGATGTAGATCATTTTAGTTTGAGCCTACAACGATGCTTATCCAATGTCGGTTTAAGTGAGCGTCAGTTACTGCGGCTGAGTCATAACGAACTGCAAATGAGCCTTTCTGAATGGAGAAACCGTGCAAAAATTATTTATGCCATTCAACAACTCCGCGCTGGTCAGTCTATTAAAGCTCTCAGCTATGAATTAGGGTATCAACACAGCTCAAGCTTTATTGAGTTTTTTAAACGCTATACAGGAAAAACCCCAAACCAACACCGCGCCACTAGTTAAACGTCAAGCACTCAAGCACTCAAGCACTCAAGCACTCAAGCACTCAAGCACTCAAGCAAGCATCAGCTCGAATTCTGCAAACTACTACAAAAATTATGCGAAAAGCCTATCGATAAAAGCTTGCTGTTCACCAGATTTCCCTTTAAAACAAGGATGAAAGGCACAACTTCAATTAGGAACGAATATGTCAGCTTCAGTTTACGATATCCCAGTAAAAACGATCCAAGGTGATGACATCACACTCAATCAATACCAAGGCAAGGTTTTATTATTGGTCAATGTAGCCTCTAAATGTGGGCTAACACCGCAATATGAAGGCTTAGAAAAACTCTATACAGAGAAGAAATCACAAGGTTTTGAAGTCTTAGGTTTTCCTGCCAATAACTTTTTAGAGCAAGAACCTGGTTCTGAAGCTGAAATTCAAGAATTTTGCTCGATCAACTACAAGGTTGATTTCCCACTTTTTGCAAAAATTTCTGTGGCAGGCGCGGATAAACACCCACTTTATCAAACCTTAACCCAAGCCATCCCTGAACGCATTGGTGAAGGCCCATGGTGGGATGATTTAGTTGAATACGGTTTAACTCCAAATCCTAAGCCTGAAGTTTTATGGAATTTTGAAAAATTCCTCGTGAATAAACAAGGTGAAGTTGTGGCACGATTTGCACCTGACATCAAGGCAGATGATGCACGTATTGTCGATGCCATTAACGCTGAATTAGCCAAATAATTCGACAATATCTCAATCTCTCAGTTAAGATTATTATGATTTTAACTGAGATTGATCATTTTAAATTATCACAATAATATTTAATAATTATCACATATTGATAATTTAAACATTTTATCCATTGTTTTAATATTTCACATACACATTATTCAAAGCTTCCCTGTAAATACTCATTATCATGAGTCTTATCAATTCACATCCAGCAGTAAACAGGTGAACTTATGAATACATTAATAAAAGCTATCATTTTATGTATTTTTTGACAGCACGTGTTTCTGCGCTAACAATAGATGCACGGCAAAATACTCAAAAGACGAAAACCCAACAGCACACTAAACAATACACACGGGGTAAAAACCAAAGCCAGAACAAGAAAAAAGCGGTAAATCCATCACATATCTGGCGTTCTGGACAAAAAGTACCTTCTGAATACCGTGGTCATCGCTACAAAGTAGACCACATTAAATACAAAAAATTGTCTAAACCAGGCAAAAACCAACAATGGATTAAAGTGAATGGCGACTACATTTTAATGAATGCCGTCAGCCACGCCATGATCAAAATCATTGCGGGTTAAACCCATCAAAACATCAAAAGAGGGCAAATGCCCTCTTTTTTGTTCGAGCGATTATTTTGTTATTGCTTTGCAACAATCTATTTTTAATCCACATTTTCCCCCTATATTCAAAGCAGAGACTTAACACATAGTGATGATTGAATGAAAAAGCTTGTGCAGAATGCCCTTCTCCCTTTTGCCATTTTTAGTGGTGTCTTGGTACTGATTGGCTGTGAACCTGCCACAGTACCGCAACAGGAACAAGAAATCGCAGCAGAAAATGATCGCCCTGCAACAACATCAACAAACGAAGGTCAATCCGCGACACAAAGTCAGGCGACCGATCAAAGTCAATTAAAAAGTGGCAATATGTTTTATATCGTTCGCGATGTTGCGGATATGCAACTTAAAGCCGGCACTTATGTTGAACAACTCAAACAAACGCAGGTCGATTTAGAAACCGCAGTCAGCAACCAAGATCATCTCCAATTGCAAAAAGCGGCAATCCAGCTGCAACAGCAACTCAAAGGTTTCAATCAAGCTTTGAATGATTTAAATCTAAAAAGCACTGAGATTAATGATATTCGCAGCAATCTACAGGCAGCGAATCAGCAAGTATTGGCCTCACCTTTTCTCAATGGACAAGTCGATTTAAGCAAAGTTGATTTTCAGAAAATCCAAAATCAAATGGGAAATATTCAAGCGGAAATGCTGAAATTGGCAGGTATGTTGATCCAAGACCAAGCAGCTAACAGCTCATCTAATGCACCCACTAAAACTGAATAAGTAGCGAAATTTAGTATTTCCATTGCATTCCACCTGTTGTAAATCAAAAAAGCGTTAGACCTTGAGCTAACGCTTTTTTCGTACAGTTCCGCTATAGAACACGACTGTTTTTCCTTTTAGATTAATGTTTAATAATAAAGCCAATGATGGAACAGTTATGTCAAACGCTGTGATTTATAACATTACACCCATTACCTTTCGTTTAGATTTAAAAGATCCTTTCTTATTTACTGCTCATCATATTGATCATTTTCCTGCTGCAAATGCAGACATGGGGCCAAAAACAGCCGCAGAGAAAGATGAATTCAATATGTACTATGGCGATGTGGTTCCAGGTTTCCCAGAGCATCCACACACCGGCTTTGAAACCATTACCTTGGTCGAACAAGGCTATGTCGATCACTTTGACTCATTAGGCAATGGCGGACGCTATGCTGCGGGTGATGTGCAATGGCTGTCTACAGGCAATGGCATTGAACACTGTGAAATGTTCCCCCTACTGCATGAAGATAAAGCCAATCCTTTTGAACTTTTCCAAATTTGGTTTAATTCATCAGCTGAACAGAAAACCCATGATGCCGACTATAAAATGTTTTGGCGTGAAGAGATTCCTCACGTCTTTGAAACGGATAGTGAAGGAAAAAAATCGGATATTCGCGTGATTTCAGGGCAGTTTAAATCCACTGATGCTATTTCCCGACCGCCACACTCATGGGCGGCTGCCGCAGAAAATAAGGTCAACATTTATTTAATCACCATGCAAGCAGGTGCAGAGTTGGTGATTCCCGCAACAACAAGTAGCTCCAACCGTTTTGCTTATTTCTATCAAGGCAATACATTAGAAATAGAAGGTCAAACCATTCAGATGAAGCATTTGGTTGAACTCCAATCAGATGCCAACGTCCATCTCAAAGCAGGTGGATTAGAAGCACGGATTCTGTGGTTAGAAGGTGAACCGATTAATGAACCCGTGGCGATGCGCGGTCCATTTGTGCTCAATACCACGGAAGAACTCGATGCGGCTTTTAAACGCTATCGTGAAACCCATTTTGGAGATTGGCATTGGCCAACACCCGCACCGGTCTTCAAACGTGATCAGGCTCGATTTGCCAGTTATGAAGGCGGTAAACGTGTAGAGCACCCAGAGCAGGAAAACTCACAAGCGTCTTAAAGTTCAATTAGTTGGATTGAGCAAATTCAAAAGTATTACAGTTTTTATCTTGTCCAAGTGCGCGCTGAACATCTTGTTTAAAACGTGCTTGGGCAAAGCTATATTGCTTCGGTAAAAATAAGGTAATACGTGTCGTCTGCGGATCTAAACTTTCGACCAACATTTTATGCAAATACGCCCCATGCTCAGTTCGTGCCATCAATGTCCCCTGCTCCAAATGCTCTTCTAAACGATTATCGGTATAGACGTAGCGATTGTTCGCGGTAAACGCAACACAGTGATTATAGGCTTGTCGCAGATTTCGAAAGGCGGTCATATATGGGATTTTAAGCTCAGTACTGATGCCATTATCAACCGATTCAGCGACAAGTGCAGCTTCAGTGGGAAGATTGGGTTTCGTGACGTATTGGCTTTGACATGCAACGAGCAAACTATAACAAAGACACAGTGATAAACTGGTGAAAAATTTGTGCATACGGACCTTTGCAACTTGTTCTTATTTATTTTGTAGAGATTGTAGCAAAACTGGGTAGCTGATTTAATACTCTACTATTCATTCCGTGCTTTCATTGCAAATGCTATGCAGCTGATTATTTTTACAGGCGTTCAAGCCTCTGGCAAATCCACCTTTTACATGTTGAATTTATATCATAGCCATTTACGTATTAATTTGGATATGTTGAAAACCCGACATCGGGAAAATATGATCTTTGAAGCAGGTTTGGCATCCAAAACCAAAATGGTGATTGACAATACCAACCCAGATCGGGAAGCTCGTGCTCGCTATATCCAACGCGCAGTTGATGCAGGTTTTGAAGTGATTGCTTATTATTTTGAAACCGATTTGGACAGCACCTTAAAGCGCAACAGTTTTCGTGAAGGTAAAGCCCATATTCCAGAAGTTGGCGTGCGTGCGACTTATCGCAAGCTTCAAGTCCCGTCACAAGATGAAGGCTTTGATCAAATTTTTAAAATAAAAATTATCAGTCACGGCGAGTTTTCAATTTTACCCATGCATGAATAACAACCATTAACCTGCTTTTTGGCTATCTTTCCATTTTTTAAAAGCCGATTGCATGGCCTGACGCTCATATGGTTTCACTAAACGACTTTCTAATGAAGCAAAATCACCTTTATAAGCAGCAGCGACCATCGATTTTGCCAGTTCTTGAATAGTCACGCGCCCACGGTGTTCATATTGCTGGACTTCTTCATGGGTGAGTTCAACATCCCAACATGACACGACAGAACTTAGATCAACCGCAATGCTCAAATAATATTGATCAAAGTCTTGATAAAGTTCCCAAAAATGCGGCTCATAGGCGATAAGGTTCATGGTGCAATGCTAGCTGATTGAATTTAATCACCATAAAGATTGTATTGAATAAAATATATTCAACTTTAGATTGATCAATTTCAACTAATTTAGGGATAAAAAACTACCCTTTCGAGTAGCTTCTTATCTACATATGAACCTTTATTTCAATGCGATGGTGGCTTTGCTGCAATTACCGCTTGTGCAAATGCATATTCGCTAATGGCCTTTTTTCCTGTTTGTTCATCAACCAGTTTTAAATTTGCCCCACCTACAAATGCGCCCATTTTAATAAATTGCTGAACAAAATATTGTTTACCTACCGCAGTTTCAATATCCAAATGGTTAGGTGAAAATTCTGATTCAGTCGAAATTGTATGTTTTTGATTACCAACTACTTCTTTATAAAAAATACTCCACGAGAGGTTTCACCTAAACATCCCCCATCTACCCATACATCTTTCTTTAAGGCAGGGCCTTTCACAGAAGCTGAGCGATATACGTAAATTCCTGCATTGACTTCTTGTGGGGGAATTAAATTATTCGACTAGTGCTGAAGCATTTTGATCTGCTTTAGGTACGGATGCACACCCAACAAATCCCAAAGATAATACTAATGTAAAAAAGATTTTATTAGACATCATGAATTCCATTGACATATTTTAAGCATATGAAAATTAAAAATTAATGAAATAGTCAAATTTATTTATTATTCAGGCATAAAAAAACCACCCTTTCGGGTGGCTCTTTCAATCTCAAACTGCGTCTTATTGAGCGCGGTTTTTGATTTTGCGGATGGTTTCCAACTGAGCAGCAGTTTCTGCAAGAGCAGCCAAAGCAGCAGCTGAGTCCAAGTCGCTCTTTTGATTTGCTAACAATTGTTCAGCTTGTTTACGAGCTTCAATAATTGCTGCTTCATCAAGGTTGTCAGCACGTACTGCAGTATCTGCAAGTACAGTAACAACGTGCGGTTGAACTTCAAGTACACCACCTGATACATAGATTAATTCTTCTGTACCATTTTCAAGCAGAACGCGGATTGCGCCCGGCTTGAGCAAAGTTACTAGTGGCGCATGGCCAGGCATAATACCTAACTCACCACCAGCACCTTTAGCAATTAGCATAGTTACAGCGCCAGAGTACAAAGACTCTTTAACACTTACAACGTCACATTGCATAGTCGCCATGAGAATCTCCTAAATTAGGGAACTAATTAAAGTTTCTCAGCTTTAGCAATAACTTCATCAATACCACCAACCATGTAGAACGCTTGTTCTGGAATGTGGTCGTATTCACCAGCTAGAAGACCTTTAAAGCCACGAATTGTTTCTTTAAGCGGTACAAGTTTACCAGGAGCACCAGTAAACACTTCAGCTACGTGGAACGGTTGAGAGAAGAAACGTTGGATCTTACGTGCACGGTATACAGTAAGTTTGTCTTCTTCTGCCAATTCGTCCATACCAAGAATTGCGATAATGTCTTTCAATTCTTTGTAACGTTGAAGAACGTTTTGAACTGAACGAGCGATTTCGTAATGCTCAGTACCCACTACAAGTGGATCTAACTGACGTGAAGTAGAGTCAAGTGGATCGATCGCTGGGTAAATACCAGAAGATGCGATGTCACGGCTCAATACAACAGTCGCGTCCAAGTGAGCGAAGGTAGTCGCAGGCGATGGATCTGTTAAGTCATCGGCAGGTACGTATACCGCTTGGATTGACGTAATAGAACCAGACTTAGTAGACGTAATACGTTCTTGAAGAACACCCATCTCTTCTGCAAGAGTCGGTTGGTAACCTACTGCAGATGGCATACGACCTAGAAGTGCTGATACTTCAGTACCCGCTAGTGTATAACGATAGATGTTGTCAACGAACAATAGAACGTCACGGCCTTTACCGTTTTCGTCTTTTTCGTCACGGAAGTACTCAGCCATAGTCAAACCAGTCAACGCTACGCGTAAACGGTTACCCGGTGGCTCGTTCATCTGACCGTAAACCATCGCTACTTTGTCAAGTACGTTTGAGTCTTTCATCTCGTGATAGAAGTCATTACCTTCACGAGTACGCTCACCAACACCAGCAAACACAGATAAACCTGAGTGAGCTTTCGCGATGTTGTTGATCAACTCCATCATGTTTACAGTTTTACCAACACCGGCACCACCGAACAGACCAACTTTACCACCTTTAGCGAACGGGCAAAGTAAGTCAATGACTTTAATACCAGTTTCTAAAAGGTCAGTAGAAGCCGCTTGTTCTGCATAAGAAGGCGCTTGACGGTGAATTGGTAAACGAGCTTCAGTACCAACAGGACCAGCTTCGTCGATAGGGCGACCAAGAACGTCCATGATACGACCTAAACATGCAGTACCTACAGGTACAGAGATAGGCGCGCCAGTGTTAGTTACAGTAAGACCACGCTTAAGGCCTTCAGTAGAACCCATTGCAATAGTACGAACTACGCCATCACCAAGTTGCTGCTGAACTTCTAATGTAGTTTCAGTACCATCAACATGGAGAGCGTCATAGATCTTAGGAACGCTGTTACGTTCAAACTCGACGTCGATAACCGCGCCGATGATCTGAATGATACGACCGCTACTCATTGCTGTCTCCTCAATTCAAACTAATAATGTTAAACGGCAGCGGCACCACCAACGATCTCAGAGATTTCCTGAGTAATCGCGGCTTGACGCAGCTTGTTATAAATAAGTTGTAGGCTCTTGATCAATTCACCCGCGTTATCAGTTGCAGCTTTCATTGCAACCATACGAGCAGACTGTTCACATGCGATGTTTTCAATCACACCTTGATAAACCATAGACTCAATGTAACGAACCAATAAACCATTTAGAAGCTCTTCAGCTTCTGGTTCATAGATATAGTCCCAACCGTATTGACGATTTAGGCCTTCGCTTTCCTCAGCAGCTGCTAAAGGAACAAGCTGTTCGATTTTTTGGTTTTGAGTCATGGCGTTGACAAAGCCGTTTGACACTAGATAAATACGATCTAACTCGCCTTTATCAAACGCGTCTAACATCACCTGTACAGAACCAGTTAACTGTTCAAGACTCGGAGCATCACCTACGTTTGTAGTTGCACCAAGAACTTTACCGCCGTAGTTTTTAAAAAACGAAACCGCTTTTTGACCAATTAAAGCAAATTGAACTTCAATTGACTGCTCTTGTTGCTGTTGTACGTGTTTGACCACTTTTTTGAACAAGTTAATGTTCAAACCACCAGCAAGGCCGCGATCTGAAGAAACAATGATATAGCCAACGCGCTTTACAGGACGTTCAACCATATAACGGTGTTTGTATTCAGGGTTCGCTTGTACCAAATGAGCAATTACACGGTGCATATTTTCGGCATACGGACGGCCTTGAGCCATGCGCTCTTGCGCACGACGCATCTTAGAAGCTGCTACCATCTGCATCGCGCGAGTAATTTTCTGCGTGCTTTTGATACTAGCTACTTTGGCGCGAATTTCTTTTAAATTTGCCATACGCTTAACCTAGTATTCGAAAGCCCTTTCGAGCTTTCGAAGGTTGATCCGTGAACCAAACCAGAACCAGATTCAACATCGTTGAATCTTAGTAAGTTTGAGTCGCTTTAAAGCTTTCAATACCTGCTTTGATTGCTGCTTCGATTTCTTTATCGTAAGCACCAGTCTCGTCAATTTTTTGCATTAACGCAGCATGTTCTGAACGGAAGTAAGAGATCAACGCAGCATCAAATGCAACGATTTTCTTCACTTCTACGTCAGCCATATAGCCTTCGTTAGATGCATAAATTGAAACAGCTTGGTCAGCAATTGAGTATGGAGCATATTGTTTTTGCTTCATAAGCTCAGTTACACGTTGACCATGTTCAAGCTGTTTACGAGTTGCTTCGTCAAGGTCAGAAGCGAACTGAGCAAACGCAGCTAATTCACGGTATTGCGCAAGAGCGGTACGGATACCACCTGACAATTTTTTGATGATCTTAGTCTGAGCAGAACCACCAACACGTGATACAGAGATACCCGCGTTCACAGCAGGACGAATACCTGCGTTGAATAATGATGTTTCTAAGAAGATCTGACCGTCAGTAATCGAAATTACGTTTGTAGGTACGAATGCAGATACGTCACCGGCTTGAGTTTCAATAATCGGTAATGCAGTTAATGAACCAGTTTGGCCTTTAACTTCACCGTTAGTGAATTTCTCAACGTAGTCAGCAGATACACGTGAAGCACGTTCAAGTAAACGTGAGTGTAGATAGAATACGTCACCAGGATATGCTTCACGACCTGGTGGACGACGTAGAAGCAATGAAATTTGACGGTAAGCAACAGCTTGTTTAGACAAGTCATCATAAATGATAAGCGCGTCTTCACCGCGGTCACGGAAGTACTCACCCATTGTACAACCAGCATACGGAGCAAGATACTGCATCGCTGCAGGATCAGCTGCAGCAGCTGCTACAACAGTTGTGTACGCCATAGCGCCAGTTTCTTCTAGCTTGCGCACAACGTTAGCGATAGTCGATTGTTTTTGACCAATTGCTACGTAGATACATTTAATGCCAGAGTTTTTCTGAGCGATGATCGCATCGATCGCCATAGCTGTTTTACCAGTTTGACGGTCACCGATGATCAACTCACGTTGACCACGACCAACAGGGATCATTGTATCTACTGATTTATAACCAGTTTGTACAGGTTGATCCACTGATTGACGCCAAATTACGCCTGGTGCTACTTTTTCAACAGCATCAGTAAGTTTTGCGTCAATAGGGCCTTTACCATCAATTGGGTTACCCAAAGCATCTACTACACGGCCTAAAAGTTCTGGACCAACCGGAACTTCTAATACACGACCTGTGCAACGAGCTTTTTGACCTTCTTGAAGGCTTAAGTAGTTACCTAAGACAACGGCACCCACTGAATCCTGTTCTAGGTTCAGTGCCATACCAAATAAGCCGCCGTCGAATTCGATCATTTCACCGTACATTGCATCAGCAAGGCCGTGAATGCGCACAATACCGTCGGAAACCATAACAATGGTCCCTTCGTTCTTAGCGGTCGCGCTGGTGTCCAGATCGCCGATACGCTGTTTAATGAGCGCACTGATCTCGGATGGATTCAGTTGTTGCATTGCGCTATACCTCAATCTTTTTAAAGTTCAGTCTTCAAGCTGTTAAGCAAGAAGACGAGTCCGCATTTTTTCAAGCTTGTTAAGCGCAGAATCATCTATCACTTGGTCGCCTGCACGAATAACTACACCCGCGATTAACGCTGGGTTAACTTCTACTGAAACATTTACGGCAGCTTCGAATTTTTTCTCTAATGCATGCGCAAGTAATTGTTCTTGTACAGAAGTCAATGGGAATGCAGATTCAATCACTACATCCACAGTATTGTTATTCTGTGATTTGAGCTGTTCGTATTCTTCTGAAATTTCAGGAAGAAGTGCCAGACGGTCATTATCAGCAAGCAATGTCAAAAAGTTTGACACTGCTGCAGTCTGGTCTTCACCTAAAACTTTTGCGAAAACACTTACCTGCTCAGCAGGAGTAAGCTCAGGGCGATTTAGATAAGCTGAAAATGCTTCGTCTTGCACCGCAGCACTGAGCAAGTTTAATGCATTTGACCAAGCGTCAGTTGCATTTTGCTCAGAAGCGTAAGCAAATGCTGCTTTAGCGTATGGGCGTGCCAACGTCAAGAGTTCAGCCATAATCCGCCTCTCTTAAAGTTTAGCAGCCAGCTGAGTCAGCATGGCATTGTGAGCTTCTGCGTCAACTTGCTGGTTCAGAATTTTTTCTGCGCCAGTAACTGCAAGAGCAGCAACTTGTTGACGTAATTCTTCGCGAGCAGCATTGATTTCAGTATCAACAGCTTCTTTAGCTTGTTGACGAATACGCTCACCTTCAGCCGCAGCTTGAGTACGCGCTTCTTCTACCAATTGCGCACCACGACGGTTCGCTTGTTCGATCAATTGAGCCGCTTGTGCTTTAGCCGCATCTAATTCAGCTTTCACTTGTGCTTGCGCATCCGCAAGGTCAGCTTTCGCTTTTTCAGCAGCGTTTAAGCCATCAGCGATTTTACGCTGACGCTCACTAATCGCATTGATTAGTGGTGGCCAAACAAATTTCATGCAGAATGCGACAAAAATCGCAAAAGCAATCGCTTGGCCAATCAATGTGAGGTTGATATTCATTGCTATTCCTCAATAGTTTAATTTAGGAATTAAGCTGATTAACCTACAAATGGATTAGCGAAGATGAAGAACAAGCCAATACCAACACCGATCATAGGCACAGCATCAAGAAGACCCGCGATTAAGAACATACGAGTTTGAAGTTGTGGAGCCAATTCTGGTTGACGAGCAACAGCTTCTAAGAAACGGCCGCCTAGAAGACCAAAACCAATCGCAGTACCTAAAGCACCAAAAGCGATCAAGATAGCAGATGCAATTGCAACTAGACCTAAAGTGAGTTCCATGATAATTCCTCAGAGGTTAGGTTTATACCAAATTAAGTTAAAAAATTGTGTGCCCAACCACCCTTTGACAGTTGAGCAATACCATTAATGCTTTTCGCTAGCCATACTCATATATACGATAGTCAACATCATGAAAATGAATGCTTGTAACGTAATAACAAGAATATGGAAGATCGCCCAAGGCACAGACAACGCCCACTGGATCCAGAACGGCAATAATGCGATCAAGATGAAGATCAACTCACCCGCATACATGTTACCGAACAGTCGTAGAGCCAATGAGATTGGACGTGCAATAAAAGTTACTAATTCAAGAATAATGTTTACTGGAATAAGTAATGCTTTTAAAACTGGGTTACTTGGGTTAAATGGGTTAAGTGCAAATTCTGCACCGAATCCGACAAGACCTTTCTCACGGATACTATAGAAAATAGTTAACGCAAATACTGACAATGCCATACCAAGGGTAATGTTAGGATCAGTAGATGGAACGATTTTGAAGTAAACGTGGTGAGGATCCATACCAAACACGTTAGCACCGATCAATTGAGCTGTATAAGGAATCCAGTCAACAGGGATCAAGTCCATCAAGTTCATGAGGAAAATCCACACGAAGATGGTCAACGCTAACGGCGCGATTAAGCGCGATTTGCCATGGAAAGTGTCACGGACACTTGAGTCAACGAACTCGATAATCATTTCGATTGCAGACTGGAACTTGGTCGGAACACCAGAGTTTGCAGCTTTCGCTACAACCCAGAACAACAAACAGAAAACAATACCAAGGCCGATAGACCAACCCATTGAATCCAAGTGAATAGCAGTGAACCCCATCTCTTGAGCTTCTTTAGCAGTCTCAGCTAACTTCCAAGTACCATCTGGCATTTTGCCATAGGTCATGTTAGTCAAGTGATGCTGAATGTACTCGGTCGAAGTAAGGGCATGTTCTTCAGCAGCCATAAATCACACCTGGTCAATGTCAAAACTAATAGAGAAAACGAATATCGCGTGCTGCCTGATATCTCGTTACTCTCCAAAAAACTTTTCAATTTTTTGTTGTGCTTATACTCGTTTTTTTAAGCGTGTTGCCCAAAAAGGAGCGACCCACGACATACTTTGTACGAGCATAAAACCACAAAACAATGCCACCGCTGACAACGGTTTGACATTGATCAAAATCAAAATGAATCCAACAATCACGATTGCAAACTTGCCCATTAAGCCACGATACATGTTTGACAGCACCTGTTTAGAGGCACGGGCACCAGCCGCACGAAACGACTGCCATGAAAAGTAGCTACTTGCTAGCCAGCATACCAACGCACCCAAAGCTGCACTATATGCTGTGATTGTGTCTTTAAGGACCCAACCAATCAGGGCTGAAACAGGAATCATTACTGCTTGTAAGATGACTAAAGCTTTCGCTAATCGTCGATCAATCATGCGACTAGTTCGACTCATTTTTGTTCACTCACAGCAATTCTGCTTGACAAGTTTAACTGATGATTATTTTTAATCGCAGGCATTATAGAGTTACACCCCTTAACTTGCAATCTTTTCCCGACCTTAGTCGTGTTTTTTTAAATTGGTAAACTGCTTTCAAACTAATCAATAGTTGTTTGTTTTTTACATTACTTTCGCGCATTTAGTGTGCATTTCAGGGTTTTATCAGCCAACATCTTCCATGCTGTTACAAAATCCCCTGCCCCACTCATGGTTTCGTCCACCGACTGAAAGACGATGCCACCGAGCTTTTGATACTGATTTTGGCTGGCATGTGCTTCTGCAAGTAAGCATACTTTTGGCTGTGCACGATGGTCTTTCAGGTATTTGATTTGTGCCAATGTCGGTGCGACATGTGGATCATCTGTTAACGCACCGGTAAATTTCAAATTCAGTGAGCGCTCAAGATATTGATAGGCATCGTGGTAAGACCAGTAAGGCTGAGCACGGCTCGACACATCAGTTTTTTGTGCTGTGACCAAGAGTTTCTGCGCAAATGCACGCGCATTGGCCCAATATTTTTCACGATGTTCTGGAAACTGTTGTGAACGTAAAGCAGCAATAAAAAAGCCGATTCGAACCGCATTGTTAGGTTCAAGCCAGACATGCGTATCGATTGTGCCTTTTAATGCATTGCCACGGACATCCCGTAATGGCAAAGCACTGATAATGCCTGAGTCTAAAATAGCGATACTTTTGCCACTTTCACCTAACATTTTTGCTAAAGGTGCTTCGTGTGCATGGCCTAACCATAAAACGAGATTGGCATCTTGCACGGTTTTACGGTGCGCAGGCATCAAACTCACATCATGTCCAGATTGATGGTCAAGCAATAGTTTTGGCTGCTCTACACCCTTAAGTACATCCTTCGCGATTAGATAAATCGGTTGTGTAGAAACAACGAGGCCTTGCGCCCAGCTCATCACACTAAATAAAGCCAAACTACAAAAAAGAATTACACGGGACATGGGGAGAGAGCACCATAAAATGAATAGTGTTATAATATAACAAAATCGTAAAAAAACCTACGTCTGTTCGTAAGTCCTTACGCTTCATGTTAAGATTTAAAGTCTTTTTCTTTATACAGTTTCGTACTCGAGGTTGGCTATGAGCGCATGTTCACACGAACATCATAATGCTTTGCATGGTGTACACGATCATCATAATGTCGAACAGCGCCTTGCTGAAGCTGAGAGTCTCTGTAGTGCGACGGGTGCTCGACTTACGCCCTTGCGTAAAGAAGTATTGGAACTGATCTTAAATGCAACAGGACCAATGGGCGCTTATGACCTTTTGGCTAAAATCAAAAGCGAGTCTGACCGACCTGCAGCGCCACCGACTGTGTACCGTACGTTGGATTTTCTGCTTGAAAAAGGTTTGATTCACCGCCTAACGTCGATTAATGCTTATATCCCATGTTGTCATCCGCGCGAAGGACATCAAGCTGCATTTCTGATTTGCACCGATTGTAAATTAGTCAAAGAAGCATCTGCTCAAGGCTTGATGGCGCAACTCGATGAATTGTCTGCATCCGATGGCTTTACTGCACATCACAGTATTATTGAAATTTCAGGGATCTGTCAGCAGTGCCGCAGCAAACACTAAATGTGAAGCCCATTGTGGCTTTAGAGCATGTTCATGTCCGAATCGATGAACGTGACATTTTAAAAAATGTAGATTTCGCCTTACACGAAAAAGAAATTGTCACCTTAATCGGTCCCAATGGTGCAGGCAAATCCACGCTCATCAAAGTGTTGTTGGGTATTGTAAAACCTGTATCTGGCAAAGTGATCAGCACACAAAAATTAAAATTTTCATATGTGCCACAAAAATTTAATCCATCACACAGCTTACCGCTACGTGTGTGTGATTTATTGGCCCTAGAAAAATGTGATGCCAATATCAAGCAAGAAATTATTCGTGATACAGGCATTGCCAAGTTACAACAATCTAAAGTTCAGCAATTGTCGGGCGGCGAACGTCAACGCGTTCTGATTGCACGGGCTTTATTGCGTCAACCGAATGTATTGGTTCTGGATGAACCTATGCAAGGTCTGGATATCCAGTCTGAAGCGGAACTGTATGACTACGTGCGTAGCTTGCCAGAAAAATATGGTTGTGCAGTTTTGATGGTTTCTCATGATTTACAATGGGTCATGCAAGGCACGCACCGTGTGGTTTGCCTGAACAAACATATTTGTTGCAGTGGCTTGCCTGAAAATGTACAGCAACATCCTGAATATCAAGCGATCTTTGGGACAAACCGTGTGTTCTATCAACACCATCACGATCACTGTGCACATGGCGATAGTGCAACGCCTTGCCAGCATGACTCTCGTCCTCATATTCACCCTGAACCGGAAGCATAATCCATGATGGAATGGCTACAACTCCTTTTGCCAGCATGGATCATGGGCACTTTGCTGGTGTTCCTGACTGCGCCGCTTGGCTGTTTAATGTTATGGCGTCGCATGTCATTTTTTGCGGACACCATGGCACATGGCACTTTACTCGGTGTCGCCATTGCCGGTGCGATTAGTCTACCGCTTTGGACAGGCGTTACATTGATTGCACTCTTATTGGTTGCAATCTTATGGGTGTTACACGATCCACGCTTGCCCAATGACGCCTTGCTCGCGCTATGTTCAGCAACACTCCTGTGCTCTGGCTTACTCTTCATACAACATTTGCCTAGCTTAAGACCTGAATTACTCAGCTATTTATTTGGTGATTTACTCACCATTTCTTGGTCAGATTTGCCTGTCTTTGCAATGGTGATCATTGTGGCACTGACCGTGCTGTATAAAAGTTGGCAATCTCAAATTCAGATTGCCATTGACCCCGACATTGCGGTCAGTGAAGGTGTCAGCGCTAAATGGCAACGTCTGATTTTTATGTTATTACTGGCATTATTTACCGTATTGGCTTTACGTGCTGTCGGCTCATTGCTGATGGGTGCATTGTTAGTGATTCCTGCATTAACCGCTCGTTTATTGGCAAATTCCCCGAAACAAATGGTGCTGTGGTCTTTCATCATTGCCCAAGTCGGTGTGACCGTGGGGTTATGGTCAAGTGCTGGTTTAAACACCTCTACAGGACTGACTATTGTATTAACCATGGCGCTGCTCTTTGCCCTAATTTTTATTATGCAAAAATTTAAGAAAGTCGCTTGAGTAGCACCGTTCATTGTTCAATTCGCGACATATCAAAATGAAAAAGCCATGCAACTGCATGGCTTTTTTTGCACGTCAAATACGATGCTCAGAATCATCTAACTGGATTTATTGATGCACCAAACTCAATAAGCTCGCCGCACAAGCAAATAGAACTGCAAAGGTACGATTCAAATATTTTTGTTGTTTGGGTGATTTTAATAACCGCAACACTTTTGCAGCGAGACCAGTATACCCCGCCATGACAATCAGATCGATGCTAATCATCGTTGCAGCCATAATGACATATTGAATCCATTGGGGTTTAGATAAATCTAAAAACTGCGGCAAAACTGCCAACAAAAATACAATCGCTTTAGGGTTGCTCATATTAACCAAAAAGCCATGTAAAATTAATTTTGAACGTGATTTATTGGGCAAATCTTGTTGGATTTCAATTGACTGAGTTGGCGCTGTCCACTGTAAATAAGCCAAATACAATAAATAGACCACTCCAAACCATTTCACGATCAGAAAAGCCCATGGTGTCGTCGCAAATAAGACCCCTGCCCCAGCTGCAACAATGGCGATCTGAACCAAAAGTGCCAATTGCAGGCCGACTGCATTCCAATACCCATGCTTAAACCCATAATTCAAACCACTCGACATAGACGCAATTGCACCTGCACCTGGGGAAACACTAATTACCCAACATGCCAACATATATGCAATCCAGATTTGATAGGACATCATTAGCTCAAGTTTGAAATGGGTCTGTATTATATGACATTTACTCTATTTTCATGACAATAATGCACGCTAAAAGGCCAAATGAAGGCTACACTCTCAGCGCTGCTTAAGGCACAATATACACAGCCACTCAGAAATTATAATTTTTAGGAGCCATGAATGTCTGCTCAATCTGTAATTTTGCCATTACCCTCAGATCATGCTCGTTTTATTGTTTTACGTTTAAAAGATTTAACGATTAGCGAATTAAAAGAACAACTTGAAGACTTATTGAATACTCGTGATCGTCTGATTACCCAACATCCTAATGCACAGATTAAAACAGCTGTGGCTTTTGGACCTGAACTTTGGGCACAACTTTACAGTCAAGCTCCGGCAGGCTTTAAACAACTTGATCCAATTCAAGGTTCATTTAACATGCCTGTAGCCCCAGCAGATGTACTGATTCACATTGCAGCACAGCGTACAGATATTTGCTTTGCTTTAAGCCAAGCTTTCTTTGATGGCATTCAAGATAAAGTTGAGGTTTTAGATGAGCGTGTTTGCTTCCGTAATTTCGATGGCCGTGACTTAACTGGCTTTATTGATGGTACTGAAAACCCTCAATTTCCAGATGACCGTGCTGAAACAGCATTATTAGCAGAAGATGCGGGTATTTTTGCAGATGGTTCTTTTGTGTTTGCGCAGCGATATGCACACAACTTAGATAAATGGAAAAAGCTCAAAGTTGATGCACAAGAGCATGTGATTGGGCGTACCAAACTTGAATCGATTGAGTTGAACGAAGACGAACAACCTGAAAACTCACATATATCACGTACCGTTGTTGAAGATGGTGAGGGTGAAGAACTCGCAATTTTGCGTCATTCATTGCCTTATGGCGATGGCCGCGGTGACCAAGGTTTGTTCTTTATTGCTTATACCAAAGATCTCAGCATTATCGACAGTATGTTGGTTCGTATGTTTGGCACCAGTGGTGACGGCATTCATGACCGCTTACTTCACTTTGTTACGCCAATGGACGGAGCGTATTACTTTGCACCAAGTGAAGAGCTGTTGGAAGAAGTTTTAGAAGGGTAAAGTAGAAAAAGCCGACGAGTGTCGGCTTCATTTATTATATGTTTATACATTCATGACGCTATTTCATAATTACTAGCAACAGCAGATTCATATGAATCAATAAATTCCTCTTGAGGAATATCATCAGCATTAATTTCACAAACGGCTTTTTCTTCACTAAGCTTTTTATCTATTTCTTTACCTTGATCACTTCTACGTGATTCATATACAGTTCTTTGTCTAAAATAACTAAATGGTTCAGCATTGAATAAAAAACCATATTTAGAATCATGCACAAAGTCAGAATAAAATTTTGTTACATCTTCATGAGCAGGTTCATTCCAACTCTCTAAAATCCAGTTTTCCATATTAATTAGATATTCATAACTTTCAGATACGGGTGAGGTCACCTTAAATATTCCAGCACCATTTCTTAATGCCTGCAACCGGTCCATTTCTGTAGCCATGTCTCGAGGACTCCAAAACATCAAAGTATCTTTTACTTTATTACCTATGCCTTTTCTCGCATTTTCACTAACTGAATCCACATTATTTCTAGATAAGGTGCCATAAGCACTGTAATAAACTTTCATAAATGAAATAATCTGCTCTTCAATACTTCCAGCATTAGATATTTTATCTTTTACTGCATTATATAATCTTTGCGTTTCTTCTTTAATTTCAAATTGCTGTTCAAAAAGTTGGCTATGATCTTTCTCTAACTCCTCATAACTCAGCATTCTTACACCAGCATTTGTTGCCTCTTGAAGCATGTCTTTTAACGGAATTCTAGCAAAGTTATCATTTACATTTTGGCTACCTGGCGTATAGCCACCACCCACATCAGAATGCATACCTGGGTATACCAACTCTTTCCAATTAGAGTTAGATATTTCACCATTTTTTTTATGTATTAAATCAACAGGAAATGCAAAACGCAATTCATTACCAGCCACATGATGAACACACATTTTTACGCGCTCATCAATTACCATATCACGGCCTTTAAATGTAATATTATTGTTTAAATTTGCTGCAGGCAAACCAAAAGATGCAACAGTATCGAATATACCCATAAATTTAAACTCAATGGGATATTTACCTGTTCCATAGGTTAAACCATCACAACTGGATTCGCACTGCCACATAAACTGATTTGTAAATGCCCTTGCTAAAGCAGCTCCTCGAGAAAATCCAAAGGTGGAAATATTAATTTTTTTTATTAAACGATGCTCATCCAAACTTTTAGCTATTTCAGCAAAACTATAATCTTTTTTCTCATTAACATATTTACTAACATCAATCTCAGCTTTCTGTGCATTAAAAATCATGACTTGCTTAAGTGCATCGTTTAACTGCTCTTCGCTATAATCTAAACGCCTAGCCCCACCTAACCCTAAACCTGCACCTAAACCCAAATGATCTTGAAGTACCGAAATAGCACGTTGAAAAAAATTTAAGTCGGCGTTAAAACGAGTACCAACACCAGAAGCATAAATCGCATAATTCGAGCAATCTCCCTTTTGACTATCAATGAATGTACGAGCATTTCGCCATAGTCGTGCTGGATTAGACCATTTCTTTTTATCACTGTCCTTGTCCTTGTTATTTCCAGTCCCGTCGAAAAAAACTGAAATATGTACTACATCGCTACAATCTTGTTTAGCAGTAGGTTCATTATTTGGAACATCACTATTTGTTTCAATTACACGATTTATTTCAGACATTTTAAATCTCGCTTAATTATTATTTTTTAGTTTATTTAACCATTTCAAGCCTTTTTCTGTCGGTACTGGTAAATTATTAGATGTAATTATTTCAACAGTATCATCTGGGTAAATATGAGCAGCAAGATATTTTTTATTCCTTAATTCAGCTTTATTAAGAAAAATTTCATTTTTAGAAAAGTGGATATTTTCACTATTAGTCTCACCCCATACTATTTCTTGTTTACCAACATGAATTTTATTTGTAGAAATTGCCTTACCAAACCCTCCTCCTATTTCCTCTCCATTTACTTTCAACATATAATCGGAATAATGAGGACTATAATTAAATGAAGTAGTAGCCATCATATAAGAAGTCTTTACTCCAGCACACCCTATAGTGCTTAAAGCCAAACTAACAGGTAAAATTATTATTTTAAAAATATTCACTATTCTCTCCTAAATATTTATACTAACTAGCCTTAATAACTAACAATTTCATTGCTTCATCCATATCTATTTTTTTATCTTTTAATAGATTTAGAACCTCATTAACTTTTAAATTATTTAAGTAATCATTTCCATAAATTATTTTCATACAAATAAAGTTTAAAATATCTCTTGTACCACTTAATCCATACAATCTAGCCTCAGGAATTGAACAAGTAACAAAATCATATAATTCAATTTCAGGGATATCTTTTATTAAGAAAGAGTTATTTAATTTCAGATAATAGATTATATTATCAGGAAAGGTTGCTTCAACCATTAATTCTTCCTGATCAGAGGTAAAAACTAATGGGGGGGTTTTGTTTTCTTTAAAATCGTTATAAACATTATTTAAACCAAATAAAACCTGTAACTTGCCTAATCTATCCCAGTACCACCAACTTTGAATAGGTTCCAATAAAACTGAAGCTTGCTCACAATCAAATACTGGTCCATTAACATATAAAGTTTTATCTTTCTCATTACCAATTAATGTTGCCAGTATTAATGGATCCCAAAAAGCTAGTATCATTTCAAGCCCACCTTCAAATTTAACCTCCAGGAAACTACGTAAATGATCATATAACTCCTCAAAAGAAAGTTTACTAATTATAATTGTCATTTTAGGAGTACCTGAAATATTTTTTGAAATCCAACTCCACTCTATACTTTCAAAGTCTTTTGGTAATGTAATTAAATGAGGAGAGATTTCTCGCGCTTTATCACCACTTGCTTCCTTTAATAAACATTTCATTCTTAAATTATTTAATTTAGTTAAAAACTTCTTGTCTTGTGCTGCATCTGCAAGTGCATATATATTTAACCCTATATCTTCTAAAGGATATTTTTCAAATGTCTTAAATAAAATATTAATTTGATTATCTATCATTTACAACCCGTCCCCTTTATTTACAAATGCACCTCTTTGAGAGGATCTACGAGCAAGACATTCCCAACAAATATTATTTGGAAAAATTGGCAATTTAGGAGTTACAGATACACCCGTTGTGAAAATATGTTGACTTGCTTTTGATGTAAATGTTTGAGGAGTAATAATAGTGACTCCATTACCATCAATTTTAATAGCACTGTTTTTTGCCTTCAAAACTATTTCATTTGGGCTGTTTATTTCCACTTTCCCTTCAGAAGATGTAATGGTTAAGTCCAACCTTGAGGATAAATCCATCGTATTATCTTGGACTTGTACATCCATCTTTCCTTTGGCTGTATAAACTTTTAAATCATCTTCACCAACAAAAAAACTAGCTTTCTTTTTAGCATTTAAAATAAGATTTTCACTACTACTTAAGTTTATTGATTTTCCGCTACCGATTGTTAAACTATCTAATGCATTTAGATGAATATTTTTCCCTGCAAGCATTCCTATACTTTCAGGTGAAGCTATCAACATAAAAGCTTCTTTCATTGCATTTAATTCAAGCCATTGCTCTTCAATTTTTTTTATATAAATTTCAATATTTTGAAGCATATCAGCAGGCTCAGCCTTTTGCTTTTCAGCATACTCAGAAAGTATTTGCATCTCTGATAAACTTTCAGAAAGTTGATCAATTGCATCTTTAATTTCTAATTGATTTTTTTCAGCTTTGGGTTGTTCATATGTAGATATATATAGCCCTTTACTGCGTATTGCACCAGCTAAATCACTCCTTAATTCAAACCCAGCGCCTCTACCTTCACTTGTATCGTTTTCTTTTGAGTGACTAAGGTTTCCTAAATTTAACTGGCTATTTCCATGACTACTCTGTAATTGGGTACTGATCTGCCCCGTCGTGTCATCAAAGCGTAGTTGGTTAAAGCCTGCTCCCGCAACTTCCTGCGAACGGATACCACTGAGCTTTTTGGTTTCAGGAAGCTGACCTTTGAGATCAAACATGGTCTGAGAGCGCTCAGCCTCATGTATTCGTCCTACTACAAAGGGTCGATCCACATCGCCCTCAAAAAAGTCGATGACCACGATCTCGCCAATACGAGGATGAAAACGTGCGCCATAACCTTCACCTGCCCATGGGGTCAGTACATCAACCCAAGCCGAGTCACTGTCATTATCATTACTCCCTGCTCCGCCATCATGACTGTGGTCATCGCTACGGGTAAACGTAAAACGAACTTTGATACGCCCCCAAGCATCGACATAAATACTTTCACCTTCTGGACCGACCACTTTAGCCCGCTGTGGAAACGCAGGTGGCCGGTGTAATAAAGGATCATATTCAGGCACCACGGAAATTTGCCGACGGACCACATACAACTCATTGGCCTGCCGTTCATCCCCTAAAGATAGCCAACGGCTCGCCGCAAGTAACTTTTCTAATTGAACCAAAATATCTTTGGGTAAATTATTTTGGTTATAAAATGCTTTGCCCAATATGAGAAATTCACGATCTGTCGTTTGATGTTGATCGATTTCAGGATGATTTTCTAATTCAAACCAATACCCAACTTGTGCATCCCTTACGCTACTGCTGGCGGTAAAATATTTGGCTTGTAATTCCTGATATTGATTGAGTTGCCGATTCAACTGATCCAATTGCTGTGTATTTGAAGTGGTCGCCTGATCTGCACCTTTAAGGTCAGTTGTCCAAGCCGAACTTACGGTCCACGCCTGCTCTAAACTTAAGGTTTCATTATGCTGTTGCTCACTCTGTGCATGGGCACTTAAGAGCGGATTACTTTGGTCTTGTGCCAATTGTTGAGCTTGCCAACGCTGCGTTTGAATCGTGGTCGATTGTAAAAAGCGTTCTGCCACAAAACTGGTAATCGTGTCCAAACGTTCCGTGGCATGACTCCGATGAAAGCGAATTTTTTTCCGCTCTAAAGCACTATAAGCCTGATTCGTATCAATTAAACGCAGCCTCTGTGCTTGCATCGGTGCAGCCGAAAATGCGACAAATAACTCCGCTTCATCAATTAACCAATTGATCCCTTCACTGCGCCAAAGGCGGGTTAAAAATGCATAATCACTTTCATTCGCCTGCATGGTGAATGGACGCACATCATAAGTACGTGCCACCCCCTCTAAGTTCAGACTTAAACTGGCAGCAAACAGCGCACTTTTTTTCTGCCATTCACTAAAAATAATCTCGGTTATCTCCCGTACCGATTTATTCATAAAGACACGGCTGTTACGACGCTTATGCCAGAGCGCTGTGGCATCCTCAATCACCAGTTTATAAACGGTCAGTGCACCATCACTTTGACCTTGGCTAGCCCCCGTAATTACACCAGTCAGGCGACTGAGTTGTCCCAAATCTGTCACTTGATCGACAGCCACTCGGCCACCGATAAACTGCTTTAAAGCCAGATGAGCATTGGTCGAGAGACAAATAATTTCCGCACGAAAGCCTTGATTGATACGGTGTTGACCCTCAATCCGTTGAATAAAAACTTCTGTGTTTAATGATTCATTTGAAAAATGAATATGTAGCGCACGTTTCTGTACGCTAAAGCCAAAGTTTTCCACCATGGCGTGAATATTTTTAAGCATTGTTATAAGGAAAATATTTTTTATAAACTTCGTATTTTAGAAAATGATTATTTTTTCGTCCACCTTGTTTTGTAAGTAAATTGTTGAATTCTTCTTTTTGGCTTTCACATCACTTTAGGATTCAAGTGAATAGGAACATCAATACTGGATCATTTTTGCTGAGCTAACTTTTCGCAGCCGCTGAGATGCTGCTACACTCAAAATGCAATCTATAAAAAATTTTAAGCTCCATGATTACAATTGAATCCAAACTGCCTGCCCAAGGTGTGACTATTTTTAGCGTTATGAGTGCAATGGCGCAGCGTCTAAATGCACTGAACTTATCTCAAGGTTTTCCTGATTTTCCTGCACCTCCAGCACTGTTAAATGCGCTAAGTGATGCGACGCAACAGGGTTTTAACCAATATGCACCCGGCGATGGACTGATGCATTTACGTGAGCAATTGGTCCAACTGTTTGCCCATCGAGACCAATTAAATATTGACCCTCACACCGAAGTGACCATTACCCCGGGTGCAACCATTGGTATTTTTAGTGCCATTCAAGCCGTGGTTCATGCGGGTGACGAAGTGATTATTTTTGATCCGAGCTATGACAGTTATGCGCCCAGTGTAAAATTGGTTGGGGCTCATCCCATTCACATTGCCTTAGAGACGCCCCATTTTACTGTGGATTGGAATCGTGTTGCCGCTGCGATTAACCATAAAACCCGGATGATTATTGTCAATACACCGCATAATCCAACAGGTGCTATTTGGGATCGTGAGGACTGGCTCAACTTGATCGAACTGATTCGAGATAAAAATATTATTGTGCTGTCGGATGAGGTCTATGAGCATTTAATTTTTGATGGTCGTCAGCATCTATCTGCTTTGTCATTTCCTGAGCTGCGTGAACGTAGTTTTGTCGTGGGTTCATTTGGTAAAACTTTTCATGTCACAGGGTGGAAAACTGGTTATTGCATTGCAGCGCCAGCCTTGATGCAAGTGTTTCGCCAAATCTATCAATTTGCAAATTTCTGCGGTGTTACGCCCGTACAAATGGCATTGGCTAACTTTATGGCAGAACATCCTGAGCACATTGCTGAATTGGCCGATTTTTACCAAGCCAAGCGTGACCGTTTCAATGCGGGCTTAAGCCACTCTAAATTTGAGTTGATTCCGTCCGCAGGTACCTATTTCCAAAACCTTGATTACAGTGCCATACGCCCAGATTTAAGCGATGTGGAAATGTGTCAGTTGTTGGCAGAGCAACATAAAATCGTGGCGATTCCTGTCTCAGTGTTCTATCAAAAACCGCCGGAAAATTTACGATTATTACGCTTCTGTTTTGCCAAACAAGATGCCACCTTAGATCAAGCTGCAAAGATTCTCTCCGCGGTTTAAAGCCGTATCTGCCCAAACGTTTTTTTAAAACAGACATGTAGAAATAATGAAGCCTTGGTTACTCAAAAACTAAGGCTTTTTTGAATGCCAACATGATAGTGTTATCAGTAACTTAAAATCATAAAAAGCCGCGTCTAGGACCTGAGCATGTCAAAACAACAGTCCCTCGTTACTCAGCAAAATTTATGGAAAACGTTTTTAGTTTTTCTGGTGCCTTTGATCGCCACCAATATTTTGCAGAATTTATCTGGGACCATTAACACCGTTTTTGTCGGTCAGATGCTTGGGGTGCATGCCATTGCAGCCGTTGCGGTATTTTTCCCGATCTTGTTCTGTTTAATGGCTTTTGTGATTGGACTCTCGGCAGGTGCAACCGTGTTGGTGGGTCAAACTTGGGGCGCGCAAAACCTTGAAAAAGTTCGTACTGTGGTGGGTTCCACCCTTTTTATGACCTTGATTGGTGGCAGCATCATTGCCTTTTTAGGGGTGATATTTGCCAAGCCCATTTTATTGGCCTTAGGCACAGCCCCTGACGTGATGCATTTATCTTTGCCTTATGTGCAATGGATGCTTGCGGGTAGTCCACTACTCTTTATTTATATTATTTACACCTCGATTTTGCGTGGGGTCGGTGACAGTACAACACCGCTGATTGCATCGGGTATGACCATTGGTTCAGGGCTGATCATTACACCAGTACTAATTGCAGGAAAATTTGGATTTCCAAGTTTAGGTATTATTGCCCCTGCCATTGCCAGTCATATCGGCTTTTTAATTGCCTTGGTGTTTTTATATTTCTACTTAAAAAAGAAAGATCATCCGCTCAAACTCGACTTCGAGTTGATTCGTCATATTCGCCATCAACATGATCTCAGCAAAATTATCTTAAAACTAGGCATTCCTACAGGTATTCAGATGGTCACGACCTCTGTGGCCGGTCTCGTGATTGTCGGTTTAGTTAACCGCCATGGTGCTGATGCCACTGCTGCATATGGCGCGGTCAATCAGGTTTTGAACTATATCCAATTCCCGGCCTTGTCCATCGCGATTGCAGCTTCTATTTTTGCCGCGCAAGCCATCGGTTCGGGTCAATCTGAACTAATTAATCGCGTGAAACGTACGGCCATCGGGATGAATTTCATTATTACTGGCATCTTGGTGGCATTGGGCTATTTATTCTCTAAACATTTAATGGCGCTGTTTATTACAGATCCTGAAGTTGTGGTTCTCGGTCAAGAATTGCTGTTCATTGTGCTTTGGTCGATTTTATTTTTTGGTGCCAGTGCGATTTTTGCTTCCATCATGCGGGCCAGTGGAACGGTGACCGTGCCGATGATTATTAATATTATGGCGATTATTTGCATTGAAGTGCCGTGTGCCTACCTATTTAGTGAATGGTGGGGCTTAAAAGGCATTTGGTATGCCTATGCTTTGGCCTTTGTTAGCTTATGTATTTTACAAGGGCTGTATTACCAACTGGTATGGAGACGAAAAGCCATCAAAGTATTGCTATAAAATATGCTAATAGCGTTCAATGCCAATACACGCTTTAAGTTTACATATGGAAAATCTTGTACAGATCCATGCATATAGTTTGCCGTTAAACTGCTGTTTAATTTTCAACATTTGGTTTTATATCCTGTTGATTTATCTACACTTAAAACACAATAGATTTAAAAGTTACATATTTTCAAACAATTATGGTTTGGCATAGATTTTGTTCTTATCCCTTTTATCTTTTAAGAATAATTGGGATGAGAAATTTTTTATGTCTAAACGTCAAATAAAGCTTGGGGCTTTTATTCCAACCACCTCACAGCATGTCGCGGGTTGGCGCCACCCAGAATCTCGCCCACAAGATCATCTCAATATTGATTATGCAATTGAACTGGCAAAAACCGCAGAACGTGGTCTATTCGATGCCTACTTTCTTGCCGATGGTCTGTCTGTCCGTTGGAGTTCTGCTGTCGAAGGTGAAAAAGGTTTAGGCGATAAAGGCGTCGGCTTTGAACCCGTCACATTGTTTGCAGCCTTGTCTGCTGTGACGCAAAATATTGGCTTTATTGCCACAGCATCTACGACTTATGAAGACCCTTATATTTTGGCGCGTAAATTTGCTTCTTTAGATCATATTTCTAAAGGTCGTGCTGCGTGGAATGTGGTAACGACAGCCTCTGCCGATGCCGCAAAAAACTTTAACATTCAGCAGCACCCTGAACCCAAAGAGCGTTACGAACGTGCCGATGAATTTATTGAGGTGACTCAAAAACTTTGGGACTCATGGGAGGATGATACCTTCCATTACAACAAAGAAACTGGGCAATTTTTTGATGCCCGAAAACAACATCAGCCCAATCATCAGGGCCAATACTATCAGGTACTGGGTGCACTCAACGTCTCTCGCCCACCGCAAGGCTATCCGGTGATTGTTCAAGCTGGGCAATCTGAAGATGGTCGTGAACTAGCCGGTAAATATGCCGAAGTGATTTTTACAGCACAGCAGAACTTAGCAGATGCGCAAGCCTTTTATCGTGATGTCAAAAACCGCTTAGTGAAATATGGCCGCCATGCGGATGACTTGAAAATTATGCCGGGGGTTTCGATTTTTGTTGCCAAGACAGAGCAAGAAGCCCAAGAAAAATATGACTTTTTAAATAACTTAATTCACCCAGAAGTGGGTTTAAGTTTATTGTCTGCTTTGGCAGGTGGCATTAATCTGGCCAAATTTGATCTAGATGCCCCTTTCCCGAAAATAGAAGATGCAGACATTAATTTCTCCAGTCGTCAGCAAATGATGATTGATATTGCCCGTAAGCACAATTTTAGTATTCGTCAGCTCTATCAATATATCGCTTCAGCCCGTGGACATTGGACCTTGATTGGTACGCCTGAACAAGTCGTAGATCAACTGCAAGAATGGTTTGAGAATGACGCTGCCGATGGTTTTAATGTGCTGCCACCAACAACACCTGCAGGGTTGAATGACTTTGTCGATCTCATCGTTCCTGAACTGCAACGTCGCGGTCTATTCCGAACGGCTTATGAAGGCAAGACCTTACGAGAAAACTTAGGTTTAAAACGACCTGAAAACCAATATGTTTTAGAAAAAAGACATACCTCCCAAGCCTCATAAACCAACGTTTAATAAAACTGAAAAACAAATGCCCCAACTGGGGCATTTTTATGGACTGATATTAATCCAACTTAAACGATGATCATACTGACCTATATTTGATAAGCCTAAAAAAAGCCCTGAATTCAGGGCTTTTACATTGTCTAGGTGATGGTCAATTCAGACTTACCATGCAAATTTATAATCGGCAAATCGGTGAGATAAAGGTTCAAGCAACTGATCTTTTACTGGATCACTAAAGTCAGTCAAAATGTCATTTTTAATATTGGTCAGACGGACATCTTCGCGTTTACGCGGATGGGCTAAATGAATATCTACAATACGTTTAATTCGTCCCGGATGTGGCTGCATGACCACCACTCGATCGCCCAAAAATACCGCTTCTTCGACATCATGGGTGACAATGATCATGGTGATTTTTTCACTTTGCCATATTCGCTGTAATTCATCCTGTAAATTTTGACGCGTCAACGCATCAAGTGCACCAAAGGGTTCATCGAGCAGCAAAATCTGTGGTCGATTCACGAAACTCCGGGCAATCGCCACACGTTGATTCATCCCACCAGACAACTGCGAAGGATAAGCATCTTTAAATTGGGTTAATTTGACCAACTCTAAATGTTCATCAATCAATACATCTTCTTCTGCACGGCTAAACTGGCTTTTATGCAATGCAATCCGTACATTTTCCCGTACCGTCAACCATGGAAACAGGCGATGATCTTGAAACACGATACCACGTTCCAAACTCGTGCCCTGTATAGGCTGACCATCAACCAAAATCTGGCCCTGAAACTGACGCTCTAGACCAACCAACAACCGTAATAATGTGGATTTTCCGCAGCCACTACTTCCCACAATACTAATGAACTCACCCGGCTGAATATTCAGGTTAATGTCCTTAAGTACGGTTAAGTCTTCTTGCTTTTGTGTGGGATAATGTTTCGTTAGCTGCTGAATAGAAACCGAACCAGCTTGTTCTACGCTCATATCATTATTCTCTATTTGTGCTGACAAACTTTGCTGGACTAAACCTTAGAGTTTAGCCAGTGACACTTCCGTCGATTTAATTAACACCACCACCTCTGAACCTACTTTTAAGTCTAAATCCTTCACCGAACGTGTCGTGATCACGGACGTAAAAAAGCCCGCTTTGGTTTCCACATCAATTTCTGAAACCACAGGACCTTCTACGATTTCATTAATCACGCCTTTGAATTGGTTTCGCACATTTACTGAAGTAATCGCCATTTTAATTATGCCTTTTGTTATTTAGAGAGCTTTACTATAAAACAGTTCAATCACTTGCTATATCTTGATTTATCCTTTAGTTATCCCGATTTTATTTATCTTAAAATCAGATAAATAATCCACGCATGAATTTATCGGTGAAACTGATATTTAAATATCGAATTATTATTTATCTTTTATTTTTAAATCTTTCATCATGATCTGCATTGTCAACAACTATAAGAAACGATATGTCTATTTTGACCCACCCTGCAGTGCCCTCTGCACTGAAACATAAACGGGCAACAGCGACGGTCTTTGCAGACCCGTTATCGCAAGCGTTGTTGTCTCGAATTGAACAAATTGCACCAAGTGAGGCCAATGCACTCATCATTGGTGATACAGGCACAGGAAAAGAGTTAGTTGCACGCCAAATCCACCAATTAAGCCATCGTGCCAAAGGTCCATTTATCGCAGTGAACTGTGGTGCCTTTACCGAGTCATTAGTCGAAAGCGAATTATTTGGACATGAAAAAGGAGCCTTTACAGGGGCAATTAATAGCCGTGTCGGTTGGTTTGAAGCAGCCCATAATGGCACCTTATTTTTAGATGAAATTGGTGACCTGTCCTTGCCTATGCAAGTCAAATTACTCCGTGTTTTACAAGAAAGAGAGATCGTTCGAGTCGGCTCACTCAAATCCATTCCAATTAATGTCCGAATCATAGCCGCAACCAATGTCGATTTAGAGCATGCCGTACAGGACGGGCGTTTCAGGGAAGATTTATTCTACCGCTTACATGTGGCGTTGCTACGCATTCCACGTCTCTCAGAGCGTCGTAGTGACATTTTGCCTTTGGTTAAACACTTCATTCAGGTCTATCAAACCAACCCACATGACACACCATTACGCCTCAGCCCATTGGCGCTCAAGAAACTCCATTTACATAGCTGGCCGGGAAATATTCGCGAATTAGAAAACACCATTCAACATGCGATTTTAGTTAGTGAAAAAGGTGTGATTGAACCAGAAGATATTAGTTTTTCGAGTATTCAAAGTGCATCGTCGTTTTCGCGTGCAGAACCTTTTAACTTACAAAATGCCACCTCTGCTGTAGCCAACATCAAAGATATTCAAGATGCTGGACAGTTACTTGAGCAGACCTTTTTACAAATTTTTCAAGCCGCAAATCAACTTAAGCATGACAATATTAATGAGCTGATTGAAGAAAAATTTATCCGAAGTGCGTATCAGCACTGTCAATACAATCAAGTGCATACGGCTCGTTTGCTTGGAGTGACAAGGAACGTGATTCGCACTCGCCTAATTAAATATGGCTTATTATAAATAAGTCATATTTTTATTTATTCCACATTAAAATAATAATCCCAAAAACTGATACATAAATATTCATCTACATTATTCTTTATTCATTGCATTATTTTAAATATAAAAAATCAGTAATAAAAAACCTCGGTATATCCCGAGGTTTTTTATTTATTTTTCCATTTTGTCTAGATTATTCCACGGGGTTTCGTTTCCACGCTGTAAAGTATTTTTCTAGTCCAATCAAGAAATAGTTAAAGGATAAGCCTACGAGGGTAATGACTAATATGCCTACAAACATTTGTGGAATTTCAAAGCTAAATTGCGAATAAATAATCAGATATCCCAGACCTGCTTTGGCACCAAACATTTCTACTGCAACTAAGGCCAAAATCGAAATCGCCCCTGCCAGACGGATACCGACAAAAATCGTGGGTACGGATGCAGGTAGAATCACTTTTCGGAACAATTGATAGGGTTTTAGGCCCATGGTTCGTGCCGATTTAATCAGTAAAGGATCGACCGTTTGTACGCCTGTAATGGTGTTCAATAAAATCGGCCATGTGCACGCGTAGACCAACAGACTGATTTTTGAGGTTTCACCAATGCCTAAAAATAAGATAAACAGCGGCATCAACGCCAATGCTGTGGTATTTCGAAACAATTCTAACAAGGGATTTAAGGTTTCAGCCACGAGCTTGTACCAACCAATGATGAGACCCAAAGGAATGGCGATCGCTAGGGCCAAAATGAAACCAATAATGGAACGCTTTATACTGGCCAAGAAATGGATGCCTAATTGACCGCTTTGATATAGCTGCCATGTAGTTTCCAATACCACAGATAACGGCGGTAAAAAAGCCGGATTGACCACACCACTCCGCGGCAGAATCTCCCACAGCAAGAAAAAAGCCACAATGGCAATGGTGCGTTTAAAGACCGTGTTTAACCAAGTGAATTGTAGTCTGGGTTTAATGTCGTTATACGATTGCGTATAACTGATGGCTTGTTTAGTCGATGACATAAATAAATCCTCTGAATATTTTAGTTATGTGCAAGCTGTTTATGTTTTTCGAGGGCTTGCGCTTTAATCACTTCTTCACTGAGCAATGACCAAATTTTATGGCGAATTCGGCCATATTCAGGCAATGAACGGACATCTTCACTGGAGCTGCGCAGGCTTTGAGGAATTTCAATCACTTCCTTAATTCGCCCCGGTCTTGAGGTCATAATCGCCACGCGCTGACTCAGATAAATTGCTTCATCAATACTGTGAGTAATAAAAACAATGGTTTTTTTCGAGCTTTTCCAGATATTGATCAGCTCGGCTTGTAAGGTTTCTCGGGTTTGCGCATCTAGGGCAGCAAAGGGCTCATCCATTAATAAAATTTCTGGTTCATAAGCCAAACTTCGGGCAATCGCAACCCGCTGTTTCATCCCGCCGGAAAGCTCATTCGGATAATGCTTTTCAAAGCCACTGAGACCCACAAGCTGCAAATAGTATTCGGCTTTTTCACGGCGTTCTTTTTTTGCTACGCCTTTGGCTTCTAGACCAAATTCGATATTTTCCAGTGCGGTTAACCATGGATAGAGCGCATATTGCTGAAACACAATGCCACGGTCTAAACCCGGTTGAGTAATCTGCTTACCACTCAGTATAATCTGCCCTGCAGACGGTTTGGTTAAACCCGCAATTAAGTCTAATAATGTAGATTTTCCACAGCCACTTGGCCCCACGATTGAAACAAATTCACCCGGCTGAATATCCAAAGTAACATTTTCTACAGCAACAAATTCTGGCTTATAGTTTTTACTGCCGACATGGTTCTGTGCAGGAAAAACCTTACGCACGTGATCTAAATGTAATGCACTGGTCATTGTTATGTTCCTTTTGATTTTTGGTCTTTCGCATAGGGATTAAATTCATTGCTATAGATGCGACTGACCTCAATTTGATTCGGTTTTAATTTGTGTTCTTTTTCTAAGGCACTCACCCATGGGGCAAAATCCTGATCTTTTTGCACACCACCCACTTCGTGGACACCTGTGCCTGTGTAATATGGAATCAGTGCTGTATTTTCATTGCGTTGACGTTTTTCGATAATACTTTCCATACGGGCAATGATTTGCTCTTTCGGCGTGTTGTGTAGCCATTCTTGAGCTTTGGCCACGCCACTGACAAAGGTGCGAGCCAACTCGGGATGCGCTTGAATAAAATCTCCGCGCATCGAAAAACTGCCTGCGGTAAAGGGGCCGTATAAGTCAATATCTTTAAAGATGCTGCGTACACCACCATTTTTTAAGGCACGTTTTTCCAAAATGCCAGAGAACACTGCAATATCAATTTGCCCATTCCTTAAGGCTTGTTCTGAGCTCACCGGTGGCAACATAATCAGCTCAACTTGACGGATTTCATCATCGGTTAATCCATGGCGAGCCAAATAATCTTTCACCACAAAATCATAATGCGCCCCGTAGGCATTCACTGCGACTTTCTTGCCAATAAAGTCTCGTGGGCTACGAATAGGACTATTTTCTAGCACATAAAAACCCACGTTTTGTTCAGCATCACTGCCATAAGAAGCCACTACGGGAACGACATCTAGACCCGCAGCGATGACCTTCACCACAGCACCATTAAAGGCGCCAGCAAAATCAACATCACCGGCCACCAAAGTGAGTAAATCTTGTGGCCCACCTTGTACCGTGCCGACATAACTGAGTTTAACGTCGCCTAAATAGCCCAAGTCTTGTGCCAATTCAGGTAAGGACACCAGTCCCGGATAGCTTTGATAGCGTAGTTCTTTTAAAGCCACTTGCTGAGGTTCATCCACTCGCTGCGTGCTGCAACCAACCAAGGCTGTGCCACCGACCAATGCTGCAAGGAACATATTGCGCCAGAGTTGAGGAATGTTATGGATTGTCATTTTTTTCATTGTTATGTTCTCCTATCCAACCTGCTGCCAAGCTAAAACTTTACGCTCAACCCAAGTCAGTACCGTATTGAGCAACACGCCCACAATGCCTATCAGCAACATGCCAAAAATAATCAGTTCGACATCAAAAGCCTGACGCCCTTGAATCACGATATTGCCCAGACCATTGCCATAGTTCGCCAATAAAAATTCAGAGCCGATGGTGGCAAGCCATGCGAAAATCAGCCCAAGTTGTAAACCGACAAAAATCTGCGCCGAAGCACCGGGTAATATCAATTTACGAAACGCGTATGTCTTGGGAAATTGGTAGACTTCGGCCACTTCACGATATTTATGCGAAATACTGCTCACACCTTCAAAGGTGTGTAGCGCCACGGGATAAAACACCGACAAGGTAATAAACAGCACTTTGGCGCCATGTCCCTCACCTAAAAAGGTCGAAATTAGTGGCAACCATGCAAACAGCGAAATTTGACGCAATACATGAAAGCTCGGTGCAAATAACCAATTCGAAAGGCGTGAACTCGCGATCAAGATGCCAAATAACACACCCGCTATAGCACCTATGCCATAGCCAATAAAATTACGTGCCAAACTTTCGCTAAAACCTGTCAAAAAGCTCGGTTGTTGGAGCACGATCACAGCTTTTTGCAGCACGAGCCATGGACTAGGAATCAACTTCGGATCGACCCAGTTTTGCTGTGAAGCCAAAGCCCACAGTGCGATAAATGTCACAGGCAGAACGAGTGCTTTTGCTGCTTTAACTAAGACTTGGCGCGCTGCCCCGTGTAATGAAAGAATGCTCATGAGTTCCCTCCTACTCGGGTTGCGTGAAAGCGTGCCGTTTTTTCTAACCAAGCCAGCAAGGTATCTAAGACATAGCCCGTAATACCAATCAAAATGATCGCCATGAAGATCAAGTCCATCTGCATTAGCTGACGTCCCCACACCATGAGATAACCAATTCCTTCACTACTTGCTAATAACTCGACAAAAACCAATGCCAACCACGCCTGCATAATGCCTTGACGTAAACCACTGATCACACTGGGTAGTGCAGCTGGGAAAATCACTTCTTTGAGTTTCTGCCAATTGCTGTATTGGTAAACCTCTGCCACTTCCATCAAACTATTCGGCACATGAGTAATGCCCTTATAGGTTGCAATCAACAGCGGTGGTAACACAGCCAATGAAATAGCGGCAATCTTCAAAGCCTCATCGATGCCTAAGAAAATCATCAATAATGGAATCCAGCCAACAATCGGAAATTGAGCAACAAGATTCACCGTCGGAAAAATAAAGTCCCGACTACGCTTTGCTAATCCCAACACAGTACCAAGCAAAATCCCGACACTGGCACCAAGCAAGACACTCCATAAAATACGTTTGGCACTGATGGCAAAATGAAAACTCAATTCTCCGCTTTGCCATAATTCGACTGTGCTTTGCCACACCAGACTCGGTGCAGGTAAAATCTGCTCAGGCAACCACTGTTTAAGTGTTGCCACATACCATAGACCGAACAACAAAACTGGCATCAGGAGTCCACACGCCACTTGCAAAGTTAGTTTTAAATAGGTCTTAAAAAAATCCAACGCACTTCGGTCACTTTGCAAGGGAACCGAATGTGCAGATACATCCGTAAGGCTCATAATTCTTGTCCTTTTACGCTCTGTTCTGAGACATCAGGTTTTAAAAATTGAATAAATTCCTGATCTTTGCTGATCAAAATAATCAGACCAATAAACACCAGCCCGATTGGTAAAAATAAATTTTGTAGTCCAACCTGTGCGCCAAATACGGCGCCTATCAAGCCACCCAACAGTCCACCCGAAGGTCCGACGAGGGCTAAAATTGGAGAAATCTTAGCCATCGCGGTTTGCTCACCGACTCGGGCGAAAGACATAAAATTGGCGATATGCAACATACCGAGTCCAAGTCCAAACATGACCGAAGCAGGCCACATCAACAGCGTGATTTTGGTTAAGGCTAAAATCAGTAATGCCGTTGCCATCAGGCTTAGGCCAATCAAATAAAATTTTTGATAACCCATCAGCTCAGCCAAACCGCCCATGCTAAATAGCGATCCCACAAACACAATGCCTTGTACGGTCAGCAGCATCACCGCCATTGGCTCTGAAAGTGCAAAACTTTGGATAGCAATCACCACAATGAAAAAGCCAAAGTAGTTATTTGCCACGCTGCTCAAAAATTCCAATATGCAGACAATCCGCAGCGAGGCATGGGTTTTGATGAGTGCCAAAGGCGCCACAATATCTCGCCATTGAAAATGCGGGTGATTCGTCGCTTGCGGAGTGCTACGTTGAAAGCACCACGGAGCCAACAGCAAGGTGCCTAAAAAAAGCAAAGACACCACATAAAAACTTCCGCCATAGCCGAAATGCTCGATCAACAACACGCTCAGCGCAGGCGCAATCAGGAAATATCCCATCATGTGCGAACCGCGAAACCAACCCGCACGGGCTGGACCTAGACGTTTTAAGTTGCTCAAAAAAACGGTATTGATCGAAACAAAGCGCATGGGTAAGACAAAACTCACCAAGACTGTCACCGCAAAGAGATACCATGCACCAGCTTTGAGTGGCGTTAAGCTATAGACCACAGCGCCCAACACACTGCCCATGCAGAATATTTTCAAAGACCCAAAGCGCTGTACCAACACGCCAATCGGCAATGCCATGATCAAAATGCCAAAATTTTGCGCTGCTGAAATTAACCCCAATTGCAATTCGGTGGCTTCTAAATGCACGGCATACAAGGAAATTAATACCCGTGCGACACCCACACCCAGTCCAGCCAAAATCGTGAGCAGCACAAAACTGCTCATAAATTTGGTGGTTAATGGACTGGCAATTACATTGCTTTCAATCGGACGACTCATGGCTGCGACTTACTTCGGTTGACCTTGAGCATTAAATTGGCGCCAGTAACCCTCTAACTTCAGCTCTTTCAAGGCATTATTTAGATACTTCGGCTCATACCATGTTTTGGTATCCACATCACGACGGATTAAGCGAGCGTCTTTGGCAATTTTTAAAGCACTGTCAATTTGTGAACGATGGAATTCATCGAGTAATGGTGTAGTACGGTCTTTTAAATTCCAGCCATCCCACGTTTTTTGATAATCCACCAACGGAATGCCACTTTGTGCCCAAAGTTTATATTGCGCACTACGGTTGGCTTCTTGAGAACTCCACTGCGCTTGTTTAATCAGTGTCGTCACGACACGTTGCACCACCTCTGGATATTGTTTTTCAAAGCTTTCGGTCACCCAAAAGTGCGCAATCGGTGATACTTTCGGATCTTTAATTTCCAATAATGTTTTCGCCACACCACGTGCTTGCAAACTAAATGGCGAAGTAATCGTGGCATCAATATCTCCCGTCGCTAACGCCGTACGTGCCGAATAAGCATCTTGCGAAATCACTCGTAAATCGCGCTCAGTTAAATTGTATTTTGCTAATACACGGTTAAAGACGATCTGACCATTGGTGCCTTTAAAGACGGAGAATTTTTTGCCTTTTAGATCTGCAAAGGATTTAGCATTTGATCCGGCAGGCACCACCACATAGGTAGGACCAAAACGCCCTGTTGAAAACAAGACTTTAGTTTTTAATCCCGTTGAACGTCCAACCAATGAGGGCAAATCGCCATGCAATGCAAAGTCCACTTTGCCATTGGCTAAAGCTTCGTTGGTTGCAGGGCCTGCTCCGGGGAAGAACAGCCAATTCACCTTAATGCCATCTTTTTTAAATTCTTGTTCGAGCACACCTCGTAAATGTGCTGTAGCTACAAAACTACCGCCCACTTTGGGTTTACCCCCCTCACCCGCAGCTGATACTGAAATGCGAATTTCTTTGGGATTGGCAGCATGCAATTGAACGCTTAAACCAAGTGCTGAAAGTGCCAAGAATGTGGCTGCGATTTTTTTAGAGATAATTTTCATTTTAAATGTTCCTTAATGGTTTAAATATTTGAATTAAAAGGTGTACTGAACCTGAGCTTGCAGCTCATTGGTGTCTTTTTGATTTGCCGTTTCGACATCAAACAGGTAGTGATTCAGCTGTAATTGGAATTTTGTGGTTTGCGCAAAAAACAGATTTAAACCCAAAGAGTGAATGTCATATTCACCAATACGGCCGCTCGCGGTGTCGAGATAAGTCGCGTTGTTTTTATTCGGGTTATAGCAGTCAAAACGGTAATAGCCTTGGACTGACTTCGGCCAGAAATCATCAAATTTGGCATTGGATTTAATACTGTTGTAGAACTGATCGCCCAAGGTGTAGAAAGCGGTAAAAGTATGCCCTTCCGCTTTGGCTTCTTTGATGTCTTGGGCTACAGTGTCGACATAATCGGTCTTGCCTTGCAGATATTCATAGGTCACGCCAAATGGGGCGTGGTTATAATAAATATCGAAACCCAAACGATCGCGTTTTGCAGCATTATCAGTGATTCCGCTGGCTGAAATTTTCGATTCACCTTTGATATAAGAGGCCCCAAACTTCAACTCACGGAAAATGCTGGCGTAGTCCACTGGCAAGGTAAAAGCCACACGACCGATATAATCTTTGCCGTTGTTGTCATCTGCCTTATTACTGGCGTTCCCATTGGTTACCCCTAAGGCATACTCAAATAGCGGCGCACGGTAGTTCGATGCAAAGTCGACAAAAGGTTTGGCATCTCCACGGACGATAAATCCATTTTGACGATTAAACAGTCCTAAAAAGGTCGAAGCTGCAGCGGTACTAATGGTTGGACGCAAATCTTCAGGAGACTGCACATCTAGACCAAAGGGCAATAACTGCTGACCGAGCGTAAAGTTGAGTTTGGCTGTTTCGGGGCCCGCATTGGTGGCAAAAGCGTTATAGCGAACAAAGGCATCCAGTAAATTAAAGTTACTGTTATTGGTGCCATCATTGCGTTTGCCATAACCAAAGGACAATTGATAATCGAGGTTTTTGCCTTCGTTATAATCACGAAATAAATTCCCGCGCACACCAATTAGCGCAGTCCCAATATCAAATGTCGATTTGGTTGCACCCAACACACCCGTTTCATCGAGCGCACTGGCACGTAGTTGAACCGTGCCATACAGGGTTGTGTCACGGGTCGATTTGGTGGTTTGACGTTCATATTGACGTGACTGATCGTACTTATAGTTTCCAATATCTGCACGTAAGCCGTCGATATCTTCGGATGTTGCTGTGGTTACTTCTGCAACTTGCGTTTCACCTTCAACATCAGCGGCGTTGCTCGTATCGTCTGTCGTCACAGCGGCCGTTTCGACGACTTGGCTTTTCGTCGCACCAGATTCCACGGCATTTAAGCGTTTTTGCAAACTCTCAATTTGTTGTTTTAAGCTGCTCAGTTCTTGCTGAAGTGCTTCATCGGATGCAAAACTCAGCTGACTGGTTGCGGATAAAATCAGTCCGACCGCAACGGTTAATGTGGTTTTTTTCATGATTTGGTTTCACTAACATTTTTCCCAAAGCGCAAAATCCCCCAACCCCATGCAAGGTGCATGAAGTGAATGTACTGCGTGGGTTTTTTAAAAATTAATCTGAGTGGTCGTAGGTTTTATTCAACTTATGCACGACCGAAACTCGAAGACAGCTTTTAGAATTTAAGCGCGCATCATCGCGAGTGTCATAGCACAACAACATGCCTGTTGTAGGACACGAAAAGCAGAAAGATATCGATGCGTAAAAGTACTCATAAATGTTCCATACAGTGGTGAGTTTTGTTCACTCTAATATGGCAACAACTGTGCCAACATTTTAAGTAATTATTTTTTAAAGTTTTATTATTTAAATCTGATAAATTCTGTTGGTTTAAACGCCAAAAAACTGTTGGTTATTCAACAGTTGCTTATTTCAAATCATCAGTTATTTCCATTTTTATATCTCATTTTATGAAATAAGAAATACGCTTTGGGCTTTTAATAACTGATGTTACGCCTGTAAAAGTAATTTCAGATTTTTAAAATGATTTTTAAATCTATTCGATGGAGTCTTACATCTAGGGATTGAATAACGGGATTAGCCTTCGGCTGGAGGTACTCTTACGAAACGTTGTTTCTCATTCGACAAAATGAGAAGCGTGCTTCGAAGGAAACCATCTTGCGGTGCAATACACCTCAACGACAAAACTCATTCAATACCATCAAATGATTCAAAGGATCGCAAAAACATTTTTGATTAAAAGTCGTCTTGTCTCAAACAATTGCGGATGACACTACCGCGTATCGTTCTTTTATTTGGATCAAATTGCGCTTCTAATATTACTAGAGCATAAAAAAACCCACTGACGTGGGTTCTTTTCAATTGATTTTAATTACCGCTTATTGACCAAATTTAGTCGCCATGGCAGTTAATTTTTGATAACCCGTCGGTAGCAAACGTTGAATTAAATCAATCGCTTTTGCATCATTACCAATCAATAAACGACGCTTATCTTTTTGTACTGCTTCAATGATTTGACGAGCCGCTTCTTCAGGTGGACAACGCAAGAATTTATTAAACGACTGTGCCGATTTTTGTGGGTTCATGCCTAAACTTTTCAAGCTGTCATTCATTTTTGCGGCATTGGCAATATTGGTACGAATACCGCCCGGATGTACACATAACGCACTCACGCCACAGTTTTCAATATCCAATTCTTGGCGTAAAGATTCGGTAAAACCACGTACTGCAAATTTAGTGGCATTATATGCCGACTGTGTTGGCTGTGCTGTTAAGCCAAACAAGCTGGAAATATTGATGATATGACCTTCACCACTTTGCTTGATATACGGTAAAAATTCTTTGGTGCCATAAACCACACCCCAGAAGTTAATATTGACAATCCACTCTAGCTCTTCGTAGCTTGCCCCTTCAACGGTCGTACCCAATGCCACACCCGCATTGTTAAAAATCATATTCACCGAACCATGATCTTTAACAGTCTGTGCTGCCCATGCTTTCATTGCTGCAAGGTCTGACACATCGAGTTTTTGCGTCGTTACACGTACATTGCTGGCTTTAACCAATTCAACGGTTGCCGCTAGACCCTGTTCATTCACATCGCTTAAAGACAGATGGCAGCCTTGTTTAGCCAAAAGCACAGCCAATTGCTGACCAATACCTGAACCTGCACCTGTAATGGCAGCCACTTTATTTTTGAAGTTTTTCATTGTGATTCCTTATTCCTTTATGCTGCCGCTTGGCTTTATCACAGCGTGATCTCATTTGCCAATGTGTGCAGTTCGTCGACTTAATATAGTTTTGACAATACATATTGTCAATGTCATCTTAGGACGTGCTAAGCTGTTGAAATCGCCAATGCTTAAACATAGGTTTAAACTGAAATTATTGCTAAAATAAGACAAAATTCTGCTTTAGTTCAGCGTATATTTTCATGACAGATGCAACAAATCACACAGAACAACAACAGGCAAAAAATGTGAAGGAACGTCAATTTAAAGGGCTTTCTCTCAGTGAACGTAAGCAAGCGCGACGTGAAAAACTGATTGAAGCCGGTATAGAAGCCTATGGAACACATGGCTTTTTTTCAGTGACTGTGAAAGATATTTGTTTGGAAGCCAAGCTGACCGAACGCTATTTTTATGAATCATTTAAGAAAAGTGAGCAACTGTTCCAGACCATCTTTTTAAAATTAATCGATGAACTGCAACAAAACGTGATGCAAGCCATCATGCAAGCATCCACCGATTCTAAAAAAATGATTGAAGCAGGTTTAACCGCCCTACTGTTAACTTTAAAAAATAATCCCCGTATGGCGCGCATCATTTACATCGATGCTATGTTGGTACAAGAGCTACATAACCAAGCCACGATTCATGAAACCATGATGCGCTTTGACCGTATGATTCATGCCTTTGTCATGCTCATGATGCCGAATATTGATCGTTCAGAACGCGAAATTTCAATGGTCGCAACAGGTCTCAATGGTTATGTCACCCAAATCGCGATTCGCTGGGTCATGAGTGGTTATAAACAGCCGATTGACGAAGTTTTATCGTCATGTAGCGTGGTCTTTTTGGCCTTGTTGGATGCTTTTTCTGAAAAACCCAGGAAATAAATTCTGAGTTCAACACTGATCTTTACAATTTTTTGAATGATTTTTTTGTGACAACAACATGATGCAAAGCCCATGTTGTTGAATATTTCAGGATTTAAATTGTCACAATTTCTTTCTAAACCCCAATGAAAGATCATTTTTGCAATGATACTGTCATAATTAATCTTTGTAATAAGCCTGTCATAAATATAAAACGGTCTACCGTTTACATAAAATAGGGTATTGCGCTGTGAAAGATGACTATATTTTAATCGTCGACGACGAACTCCCGATTCGGGAAATGATCCATACTTCACTGGATATGGCTGGTTTTCAATGTCAGCAAGCTGAAGATGCCAAACAAGCGCACCAAATGATTGTGGATCAGCGTCCTGCACTGATTTTATTAGATTGGATGATGCCTGGCGGCGTGAGTGGTGTAGACCTATGTCGTCGTTTAAAACGCGATGAAAATTTGTCAGAAATTCCAGTCATCATGCTCACTGCGCGCGGCGAAGAAGACCATAAAGTCCAAGGTCTGGACGCGGGTGCAGATGACTACATGACCAAACCCTTTTCCACCCGTGAGTTAGTGTCACGCATTAAAGCTGTGCTGCGTCGCTCAAATGCATTGGGTGGTGAAAAAACCATTGATGCCAATGGTTTAATCCTCGATCCAGTCAGCCAACGTGTCAGCTTTGGTAACACCATTTTAGATATGGGACCGACTGAATATCGTTTACTGGCCTTCTTCATGACTCATCCTGAACGTGCCTATACCCGTGCTCAATTATTAGATCAGGTTTGGGGTGGAAACGTGTATATTGAGGACCGTACCATTGACGTGCATATTCGTCGTTTGCGTAAAGTTCTTGAACCTTTCCAAGCCGATCGTTATGTCCAAACTGTTCGTGGTACAGGTTACCGTTTCTCTACCCGTGCAGACGCTGTGATGGGTTAGTCATTTTAGGTCTTTAATTTTCTATGTACGAACCGTATCCCGTCCCTGAACTTGCCAGTGAACATAAAAAATTCCGTTACAGCAGTTTATGGACTTTTGCCAAGCAGGATTTGAGACTTCTGGCATTTTTCCTACTCATTGCTGCACTCATCGGCTTTGGTATCGGGTACTTATGGATCTGCATCTTAGTTGCCTTTGCAGTGTTCTTTGCATTGCAAATGCGTTCGCTGTACTTGGTTAACGAATGGATTTCAAACCGGCCCTATGATGTCCCGCCGAATTTAGACGGTATTTGGGGGGCTTTGCTCTTTAATGTATACCGTGCGCAGCGCCAAGAACGCATTGTACAAGCTGAAATGGTCGGCCTAATTGACCGCGCTCAATCTTCCTTGGTGGCGCTTGCTGAAGCTGTGGTATTGATTGATGAATTACACCAAATCGAATGGTGGAACCCTGCCGCAGAAAAACTTTTGGGGATTCAACAGCTTGATCAAGGGCGCAATATTTTAAGCATTTTAAGACAGCCCAGTTTTATCGAATACTTTACCAATATCGATTTAGCCCCCGATGGTTTGAAAATGAAATCATCAGTGCTCGAAGACCATTATGTGCAAGTCAAATTAACCCGTTTTGGTCGCGAAAGTCGTTTATTGGTGGCTTATGACGTCACGCGCATGCATAACCTTGAGCAAATGCGTAAAGACTTTGTCGATAATATTTCACATGAGCTACGCACACCACTTACGGTTTTAAGTGGCTATATCGAAACCTTTACCGATCAGGAAGATTTAAATCCACGCTGGAAACGCGCATTCGATCAAATGCAGTCTCAAACCCGCCGTATGAATGCTTTGGTTAATGACTTGTTATTATTATCTCGTCTGGAAAATGATAAAAAAGTTGCTAAAAATCAAATCATTGAAATGCCCAGCCTAATGAACCAACTATATGACGATGCACATGCTTACAATGTGGATTATGGACATACACTGAATCTCGAGATTGATAGTCACTGTGACCTGATCGGATCAGATATGGAATTGGCGAGTGCCTTTAGTAACCTCATCACCAATGCAATTAAATACACCCCGAAAGGCGGTACCGTGACCATTGGTTGGCATGATGATGGTACGCATGGTTATTTTACCGTTGAAGATACGGGTATCGGGATTGACCCGAAACACTTACCCCGTTTAACGGAACGGTTTTACCGTGTGGACAGCGCACGTAGTCGCCAAACCGGAGGAACAGGTTTAGGTCTTGCCATCGTGAAACACGTTTTGATGCAACATCAGGCACACCTTGAAATTGAGTCCAAAGAAAACCGTGGTTCGCTGTTTAAAGTCGTCTTCCCTAAAGAACGCTTGTATCATGTGAGCTAAGCAGAATCATCCTGCCGGTCTTGCTGTGCTTCCAACTGTTGTTCTTGTTGTTTGGCACGGCGATATGCAGGACGCTGTTGCATCCGTTGTAAGAAAGCCTGAATTTGTGGATATCGCCCTTGAGTTCTGGTCATGACGGCTTCTAATGGAAACGTCATCTGAATATCCGCAAAGCTAAACGGTCCCGCAAAATATTCATTTTCCGCTAAATGTTTTTCTAAAAACTCGATATGTTCTTTTAAGCGAGGTCGTACAAAACCTTTTTTCACCCCATCACAAATGCGATTAGCTACGGGTTTGATGACCCAAGGTACATGGCGTGGCACATTGCTCATGACCAACTGCATTACCAACAACGGCATTAGAGAACCTTCGGCATAATGCATCCAAAAGCGATATTGTTGTTTTGAATGTTCCGCCTTGGCTGCAAAAAAATCATGCCGATCATACTTCTCTTGTAAATACTCCAAGATCGCTGCAGATTCTACCAAGACCAGTCCATCATCCTGCAATATGGGCGACTTCCCTAAAGGATGGATGGCTTTAAGCTCAGGGGGAGCAGACAAATTTGGCTGGCGCAGATAAAACTGAACCTGATAATCCAGTCCTAATTCCTGCATTGCCCATAAAATACGAAATGAACGAGATTTTTCTAGATGATGTAGCACCCGCATGGGTTCATCTCCTATATGAAGTCTAAAATTTTCTTATTTCTGGCATGCCATTATTATTTTGAAGTACTTAAATCATAAAAAGTGTCAGATCACTGCTTGGATCTGTATCAAAACTAAATTTTGCACATTACAGTAGCGACCTGCATTTAAATTAAACTAGAGTGGTTTTAATGTCTACACTGCGCAATAAAGTTTTTGTCACTGGAGTTTTTTCACAAATGGACAAGATCTTTTGCTCTAATTCTGCATCCAAGGATGTTTGAAAATGCAGGCGTCGCTCAACCCATTCAGCACCTTCACGGTTCGCACAAAAGTCTGCCTCGACACTAAACTCCCCCAATTGGATTTGTTTATGTGCTGCATACATGCGCAAGGTAATCATGGTGCATGAAATTAAAGAGGCGCACAGTAAATCATACGGTGCTAAACCTAAATCCCCGCCGCCAAATGATTCGGGCTTATCGGTAATAAGTTGATGTTTTCCACTCTGAATTTCACCTGACCACGGTGCTTCTAAGGTGTTTACTGTTGCCGTTGCGACGATACCCATAATGACTCCCTCATGGTTATACCGCACCATTTTCACCACAGGTACGGCTGTTCATTTTTATTTTTAAGTTAACGTGATGGACGCATTTTATCAGGGAAAGCCGGTGCTTCTAGTCGTGGACCATCATAGTCTGGAATAGAGCCAAAACGTTCGTCCTGATTAATCCACTGCTCACGGGCAATATTCAATTCTTCTTGTGTACGCCCCACAAAATTCCACCACAGCAGAATCGGTGATTCAAAAGGTTCCCCCCCTAATAATAAAACACGGCCACCTGCATGCAGATCAATTTTGACTTGGGTTAAGCCCGGCTCAAGTACCACCATATTGTCTTCATTGAGCTCGTGACCATTGATACTGGCAGTCCCTTCGAGGGCCATAAAGCCATATTCAAATTTTGGATTGAGCGGCAAGACGGTACTTTGACTTTCCGAACTACTCAGATCGACCCCCAATAATTCACTATGCACTTTTACCGGCGATTTAGTCTGTAAAAATTCACCCACCAATACCGTCAATTCAATCCCGTCTTGTGTCACCACAGGCAACTCTGGGTAATGGTCAAATTGGGGCGCCATATTGATTTTGTCATCTGGCAATGCAATCCAAAGCTGCGCAGCATGCATTTGTGTTTCAGACTCTGGAGCAACCTCAGTATGCGAAATACCATAACCCGCTGTCATGAGATTGACTTGTTTGGGCTGAATTAACTGATGTGTGCCCAAACTGTCGGTATGCATCATGGTGCCATCAATCATCCAGGTGAACGTTTGCAAACCAATATGTGGATGCGGCCCAACATCTAAGCCATCACCTTGAGGAAAATGCACTGGACCAGCATGATCAAGGAAACACCATGCACCAATCATTCGTTTATGACGACTTGGTAAAGCTCGTTTAATCACTGTGCCTTGACCAATTTCAGCACGGCGCAGTGGAAATTCTTGAATGAACTGATTGACGTATTTTTCACAATCGTCGGAATGAGATATTTCTGTGTAATTGGTATTGGTCATATTCTTACCCTAAATTTGGCTAAGCCGATGCAAGGACTATCGGCTAGAGCTATGCATTTTTTCCATTATATCTGCATTAACTCAATCTTCTTCAGCTGTCATTAATACGCTGAATCACAGAGATAGGACAATCGTTTTTTTGTTGCCTAATATGACATACAGCATAACAGTTTTCGATGCTTATTTAGACAACATCCAATGCGAAATTACTTGTTCAAATCACGTGAAATGTAAATTTAAGTAACATAAATTAACACTCACTTTTGACCAAACAATACCAAATAATTCACAAATCATTGAAATAACGTGTTTAATTTTAAACAAAAATGATATAGATTATTTGAGTTACATAAAATTACATACAAACCATGCTCACCCGTCGGTAATCTTGCATGATCAATGAGTATAAGAAAGAATCACGTGCACTGATCCAAAAAGCCTTGAAAGGAACCGTTGTTCGCGTTCCTGCTCAATTTCGTCAAGAATTTTTCCACTACCATCGTCGTCAACTTTTTAAATTCTTTTTCCAAGTCAACATCGTTGCACAATTGGCCTATCTCTCTTATGCCATAGCGGATTGGTTTATGTTGCCCGATGTGGGTTTGCTCGCGATAGGCTTAAAAACGGCCTATACCTTACTGATGATGGGCATCACATGGGTCATTTATACATATAGCAAGAGCATTTTACTCTTTGACTTGATGCTTCCCCTATCGATCGTTGGCGCTTCTGCCCTGTGGTTTAGCCTACTCAATTTATCCAATAGCCCCGATGTGCCGATCTATTTATATGCATCTTTGGTTTTTATTGTGTTAGCCAATTTATGTGTGCAAATCCGCTTTAAGGCTGCTGTGCTCATTTCTCTATGTATCAGTCTAATTTTACTGATTGGGGTGTATTTCGCCATTTCTGGCAATATCCATCAACTGCAACTGTTTATCTTGATCTATTCGCCCGTATTGTTATTTAGTTTGTATATCAGTTGGAATTCAACACAAAAATCCAGAATTGTGTTTTTACACAGTAAACTCGATCAGTTGAACCGAGAAGCGCTCAATATTATGGCGCATACCGACGTGCTGACCGGCTTAAACAATCGACGTCAATTTATTCAACTTGCCAATTATCATATTCAGCATCAGTCCAAACCGTTACAGCCACTTTCATTACTGATTTTTGATGTCGACAAATTTAAAAATATTAATGATCAGTTTGGGCACTATATTGGTGATCATGTTTTACAACAAATTGCCGAAACGTGCCGACATACTTTACGTAGCCAAGACATCATTGCCCGCTTCGGTGGTGAAGAATTTATTATCCTTTTACCGCAGACACACCTGCGTCAGGCTCAAGATATTGCCGAACGTCTGCGACGGGCAATAGCCGATGATTATTTAGAACTTGATACACTACAAAAACTTAAATTTACCGTTTCAATTGGTGTTGCCGAATTTGGTCAAAAAAACCGAGATTTACAAAGTGTAATTCGCATGGCCGATCAGGCACTTTACCAAGCAAAATCTGCAGGAAGAAATCAAATATCAACTTATAAAACAGCAAGTTAATAATATATTTTGTAACATTCAACAGACGATTTTTTATCATTCATTCGAAAAATCCCAAGTTTCAGGTAGATATTTTTGTATGTTTTTTATTCATAATTTTCCTAAGCCATTTATGGAGAAGGGACATGTCTGTTGATGTACGAATGAGTTCTCGGACTAATTCGTCTGCTCAGGAAGTTCGTAAAAATCATACTCATACTTTGAAACTTTCTGAGTGTGATCTTGCCAATCGTGCCGAGATTGAACAAGCCATTGCAGATCCTTTTGCACGTATTCCTACGCAGTTTAGAAACTATTTTCTACAACATCAGTATGCCCATCAGTTACCTTATTTACGTCAAGTGAATTACATGGCGCAGATTACGTTTCTTCTTTATTTCTTTGCTGACATTTTTATTATCCCTGACATGTTCTTTTGGTCAGGTCTTTCTCGAGTGGCCATGATTATTGCTGCCCTATTGGTCAGCTTCTATCTGTTTAAATACAAAAAAGATATTCGTGTGCTCGACATGATCTTACCGATTGGGACAGTCTGCAGTACCGCGATTTGGATTGGCTTATTACTGGCTTCAAATAGCCCAATGGTCTCGTCCTATATCTATGGTGCGTCGATCTTTATTTTAATTGCCAATGTCTGCGTACAAACACAATTTAAGCCAGCCTTGTATTGTTCGGGCCTCATTTCGCTATTGGTGTATTTTGCGGTGAGTCAGCTTTTATCATGGCAAGAAGCACTGATTTTTGTGGTGGTGTCTATTCCTGTTTGGATGATCAGCCTGCATATGAGTTGGAACAATACACTCAATGCACGTCGTCATTTTTTACGTACCCTACTTGACGACTGGAATATGCATACACTGAAAAATTTAGCGCATACAGATGAGCTCACCCAGTTATACAACCGTCGTCAGTTTGTTCAGTTGGCTGAGCACCGTATCCATGAATGGCCAACGCCTGCAAGTACTTGCTTATTGATGTTTGATGTCGATCATTTTAAACATATTAATGATAATTACGGGCATGATGTTGGTGACCAAGTACTGCAATGTATCGCTGAAACCACCCGCAAAGAAATGCGCCAAAAAGATGTCTTGGCTCGCTTTGGTGGTGAAGAATTTATTGTGCTGCTGTCGGAAACGCAAATACAGGATGCAATGTTAATCGCAGAACGTATTCGTTTAACGCTTCAAAATCAATCATTGCTAAATGTCGCAAATCACCCGATCCAATTTACCGTCTCCATTGGTGTTTCACAGCTTAAATCACATAAACAAAATTTAACTGAACTGATTAAGCAAGCGGATATTGCACTATATCAGGCAAAAGAAAATGGCCGTAACCGTGTAGAGCGCTATGATTCAAGCATGAAACCCGAACGTAAATCGACAAAGTCATGGCAAAGCTTTACCCATAAAGCGAAGCCTAAAGCTGAACCGAATAATGAAAGCGATAGTAGTTGGTCAATTGTTTATAAATAGAATGTTGAGATATAAAAAAGGACGCCGAGGCGTCCTTTTTTCTTAGAAATATCTAGGTTTCCCTAGATCGCCGCGAGCATAGCTCTCGGTGTAATTTAGGCAAGAAACGTTGTTTCTTGAAATCCAAAACTGCCGCGAGCATAGCTCTTGGCGTAATTTAGGCAAGAAGCTTCGCTTCTTGAAATCCCTAAATTACTCCCATTCAATCGTAGCAGGTGGTTTAGACGATACGTCATAAACAACACGAGAAACTTCAGCAATTTCGTTCATGATACGTGTAGAAATCTTGTCTACAAGATCATAAGGAAGGTGTGCAAAACGTGCAGTCATAAAGTCCACAGTTTCTACAGCACGAAGCGCGATTACCCATGCATAACGACGGCCATCACCTACGACACCCACAGATTTCACAGGTTGGAATACGGCAAATGCTTGTGCAGTTTTGTCATACCAGCCGCTTGCGCGAAGTTCTTGCATGAAGATGTCATCTGCTAGACGAAGGATGTCAGCATATTCTTTTTTCACTTCACCAAGAATACGTACACCTAGACCTGGGCCTGGGAATGGATGACGGTAAAGCATTTCAAATGGAAGACCAAGAGTTGTACCTAAACGGCGTACTTCGTCTTTGAACAAATCACGGATTGGCTCAACCAATTCGAATGCTAAATCTTCTGGTAAACCACCCACGTTGTGGTGTGATTTAATCACGTGCGCTTTACCTTGTTTGCTTGCCGCAGATTCAATTACGTCTGGGTAAATAGTACCTTGAGCAAGGAAGTTCACACCATCAAGCTTACGTGCTTCTTCAGCAAACACTTCAATGAATTCACGGCCGATGATTTTACGTTTTTTCTCTGGATCAACTTCACCAGCAAGAGCTGTTAAGAAGCGATTTTCAGCGTCGGCACGAATCACGCGGATACCCATGTTTTTCGCAAACATATCCATCACTTGTTCGCCTTCGTTCAAACGAAGTAAACCGTTATCTACAAATACGCAAGTCAATTGGTCACCAATCGCACGGTGTAAAAGTGCAGCCACAACAGATGAATCGACACCGCCTGAAAGACCCAATAGAACTTTTTGATCACCAATTTGCTCACGAAGTTGTTCTACGCGAAGATCGATGATGTTTTCTGAGTTCCACAAGTTACGGCAACCACATACGCCATGTACGAAGTTAGACAATAACTCAGCACCTTTCGCAGTATGAGTTACTTCTGGGTGGAATTGGATACCGTAGAAACGACGTTTTTCATCAGAAACCATCGCCACTGGGCAGCTTGGTGTGCTTGCAGTGATTTGGAAACCTTCAGGAATTTGAGTCACTTTATCGCCATGACTCATCCACACTTTTAATTGGTCTTTGGTATCTTCAAGATCACCAATTAAAGCATCACGGACTTTAATATCAACTTCTGCATAACCAAATTCATGCACAGTACCTGGCTCAACTTTACCGCCAAGCTGTTCTGACATGGTTTGTAGACCATAGCAAATACCTAAAACAGGTACACCAAGTTCAAATACAACTTGTGGTGCGCGCGGACTACCTTCTTCATGAACACTTTCTGGACCACCTGAAAGAATGATCCCGTTTGGGTTAAATGCACGAATGTCTTCTTCAGACATATCAAATGCGTACATTTCTGAATAAACACCAGCTTCACGTACACGACGTGCAATAAGCTGACTATATTGAGAACCGAAATCCAAAATCAGGATACGGTCTTCAGTAATTTGGGTATTGGTAGTCATGGCAAACAACTATGCAGGCAACGAATATAAGCGCCGTATTCTAACATTTTTCTTGGACTTTCGCACACTATTCGGACAGGGACAAAAACCACAAGCCAAACGATGTTTTTTACAACACATTTCAGGACTTTACCCATCCGCTTTCAATCAGCGATAGACATGAAAAAAGCGGCAGAACGCCGCTTTGATGGATGCTCGGACTCATAACCGCTTTATTTTGATTTTTCAATCCAATGATCCAAACTGAATTTACCTGCACCATGTAACATAAGAAATAATAAGCCGCCAGACATCGCCAAGTTTTTCATAAAGTTAATGCCATCTTCAGCACCACCATGGAATAAAAATGCAGTGATTAAACTAAATACGGTTAGACCCAATGCCGCAAAACGTGCTTGAAAACCAAACAATAAAGCTAAGCCGCCACCCAACTCAACTAAAATGGTGATAGGAAGTAGCCCTGCCGGTACACCCATTGACTCCATATAACCTGCGGTTGCAGTGTAAGCCGTAATTTTGCCCCAACCTGCCACAATAAAAATATAAGCCATTAATATACGTGCAACGAGACTGATCACTGCATTGATTTGAGGCTGTTGACTCAGATTTTTCACCATCAAATTTGGGTTAAGCATACTGAAACCTATTCTTAATACTGTTCAAAAGATGTGCTTAGATTAGGTCGTTTCTTATTCTCTTTAAATATGCTTTTATAATACTCATCATTCCATATATAGAACGATTTTACTGATAATTAATTACGTTTTAATACTGACTTTACTGCCCCAGACTGATAGCATCAGACCACTATTTTACGCATATAAGCCCCATGGAACTGATTGATTTTATACTACATGTTGATGACCATTTACTCGAGTTCATTACCAATTATGGCGTATGGATTTATGCAATTCTGTTCCTGATTATTTTTGTTGAAACCGGTTTGGTGGTCATGCCCTTTTTACCGGGTGACAGTCTTCTGTTTGCAGCAGGCGCGCTCGCTGCGTCAACAGGTGCCATGGATCCGTGGGTTTTGGTGATTTTGCTGTTTATCGCGGCAGTCTTGGGCGACACGCTGAACTACCATATTGGTAAATATATTGGCCCACGTGTCTTTGAAATTGAATCACGCTTCATTAACCGTCAACATTTGGTGAATACGCAAAAATTCTTTGAAAAACACGGTGGTAAAACCATTATTTTTGCCCGCTTTATTCCTTTTGCACGAACCTTCGCGCCTTTTGTCGCAGGTGCAGGCAGCATGAACTACAAGTACTTCCTGACTTTTAACATGATTGGTGCGATTTGTTGGGTTGGCTCATTTATCACTTTGGGCTATTTATTTGGCAATATGCCAATCGTGAAAGATAACTTCACCCATCTGATCTTCGGCATCATTATTATTAGTGTTTTACCGGGTGTAATTGGTTTTATTCGAGCAAAATTAAAGAAATAAACCGATCTGGTGAACGCCTTTAAGCAAAAAAGCGTAAAACCACAGGGAACATACATAAAATCAGCATCAGGGCCGATCCTTTATACAGAAGATCGGCCTTAATTTTTTGGGTCTTACCGGCCAAAATCGTCCGTCCAAATGACATCCAAAACAACGCAACAGGCAGCAAAACCACACTAAATACAGCGAAAACCAAAATAAAATTTAATGGGCTTGCCCAAGTTTCAATCGGGAAAATACCTGCAGCAAAAAGCAAGGCTTTCGGATTTTTTAATGAGGAAATAAATAATTCACGTGGTTGAATTGAAGGATGTTTTTGATTGTACTGATGTAAATGCGTCGATTTCCACAAATGAAAAGCCAACCATAAAACATAAGCAATACTAAGAAAATGCAGCAAGTGAATTAAATTCGGCCACACTGGAGCGCTTAAATGAATAATCAACGCCCACAAATTAATAGCATAGAAATAGCCCAATAATTCTGCAGGAATCAGCATGCACGTCTTTGCAATGCCTTTTTGATGTGCAGAGCTTGCCATTAGTGCATTGCTAGGTCCCGGCGTCATCATCACCGCAATCATTGCCAATACAAAAAGCCAACTCTCAATCATAAATACCCAGACAATGTTTCAAAGCGCACACCTTAGCCGAAATGAATTTAAAAAAACAAGTACGCGCTAGGTCAGTTTTATCCTTGTACAAGTCAATGCACTCACGCTGAATGTTCAAGACTAGAAGGAGGTGTTAAAATTTACGAATGATATTTAATTTAATTTTTTCATAGATTTAAATATTTTATTGGCTCTAAATAGTGCATTTTATTTGACTCAAAAAAAATGCCAGTAGACGCCTCGCCTACTGACAAATTTTATTACACTTTTCTCATAGCACAGGCCTGAGCCCCTGCTCATGATCCGTTTATGATTTTGCTGCGGTAGCCGAATTTGCGCGAACGATAATCGGACAACCTTTAAATTTTGCTGCCTGTACAATCGCTTCTTGCTCACCTAGAACGCGTGAAAGTTCGGTACGTTTAGTATTCGAAGATTGTCCCATATTGACCGAAATACTCGGACCAATTCCCCAACCTCCACGGCTGCCCCAGCCACCACCGAGGCCAACACCGACACCAACGCCTGTGCGCTTCGGTGTTTCTACACCATTTTGAATATAGTCGTGGATTCGGTTGTATTCGCTTTGCAATTGTTGGCAACTCAAAGACTGATACTGTGTAGGTGAAACATAGCTTGGTTTAGGCGTACTTGCACATGCACCCAATACAACAGCAGTGAAAGCAACTAGACCACATTTAAGTGCATTCATACTTTTCTCGATACTACTTTTGTTCAATTTCATTGAACAATGATTGATAGGCTTGCGTCAATTTATGATCTGCAGCCAAATGGATTAAAGGTTGATTTTTATGATGAGATTCTTTCATCAGCACCGAAGGCGGCAACATGCTGTCCAATACAGGCAGACCTTCATCTTTGAGTTGTTGTACAACTTCGCGCGGCAACTTCGCCTGTGCCTGAAATTGATTGACCACAATGCCTTCAATTTCCAAATGATCATTATGATCATCCTGCGTTTCCAACACATTTTCGATCAGGGTCTGTAAAGCTCGTTTTGAAAACACGTCACAGTCAAATGGAATCAGCACGCGATCTGCCGCAATCAACGCAGATAAAGTAAAAAAGTTAAAGGCAGGCGGTGTATCAATAAACACTCGATCATATTGACCGCTCATCTGCTGCAAAGCATCACGCAGTTTGTAAATTTTATGCTTAGATTCTAAGGCATGTGCCAAGGCGCCTAAATTTGGACTGGCAGGAATTACATCTAAATTTTTAAACGGTGATTGATGTACATAGCTTTCTAGACCTTTAGTACGATTTTTTAAAATCGAACCGATGGCATTTCCCAACAATCCTTTACTTTGTTGTGTCCCCAAGACTTCATCAAAATAATTTTCAATATTGGGTTCAAGTGCAGGCTTATCTGCCGAATACGTCGCATCATCCCCCAACAAATATTGGCTTGAATTGGCTTGAGGGTCGAGGTCAATCACCAAAGTTTTTAAACCTTGGTGCGCGCTTATCGCAGCTAAATTAACCGTAATACTCGATTTCCCCACACCACCTTTTTGGTTAAATACCACACGCGTACACATTCAAAACCCTCTAATCTTTGTTTTTCTACTCAAGCCTTGAAATCGGCCATGTGGATAAGCCATTTATCCAAAAACTGGTTTGATTATAACCAATGTAATGATGAAAATAAGTGCAACAGCTGCAATAAATAAGCCCGCACGGCGCTGAACCAATAAAACACTGTCATCTTTCTTATACGCTTTAGATAAAGAAGACAGCAGCGCCAAAAACAACACAACTTTGGCATAGAACCATGGCTGCACATCAAAGTTCTTCATAAACAATAAGATAATTCCCGTCACGGCAATTAATGTCATTGAGCCATGTTGCAAAGCTACAAAAAACTTACGACCTGCTGGATTGGGTAAATTGCCCTGCGTCCCTTTAAACAGCGTAAAAGCACGAATGAAAATGGCAGCACAGCCTAGAGCCACGCCACACATATGAATGATTTTAATGATTAATTGCGTTTCCATGGCTCACCTTAAGATGACTTGGGTGCATGCGCACATTCAGGGCTAGTGGTATCTTGACCTTTCCATTCTTCGGGTAAAAACGCATGAATGGCCAAGGCATGAATTTGCCCCGGACTAAGTAAATCACCGGCTGCGGCATAGACTTTTTGATGACGTTGCACCAAACGCAAGCCTGCAAAAGCCTCACTCACGATCACAGCTTTAAAATGCGATTCTTTACCTGGGAAATAACCACCATGACCTGCGGACTCATTCACCACTTCAAGATGTGTAGGCGCTAATGTCTGTAGACGCTCAATTAATTGCTGTTCTAAACTCAAAACGGCTCTCCCAAATTCAAAAAAAGTTCAACTGGTCTTAGTATAGCCTGTATTTGTTGAAGTTCTTGTGTCGCAAAGTTGCTGAAACCGCCTGAATTGCATGATTTCATCAAAATGGAAGCCTTTGACCTGCAAAAATATTCCAATTTTCAAACAAATTGTTTTTATTTTATGCAAACGATGCACAGTTTTTCATAAAGTTATTGACCTGAAAAATCCTTAATGTATTATACGTGGCTATGCGGGAATAGCTCAGTTGGTAGAGCATAACCTTGCCAAGGTTGGGGTCGGGAGTTCGAGTCTCCTTTCCCGCTCAAAATTTTTTCATTCGGTTTTTTATTTAAAAAATTGGATAGACTCCGCGGGAATAGCTCAGTTGGTAGAGCATAACCTTGCCAAGGTTGGGGTCGGGAGTTCGAGTCTCCTTTCCCGCTCCAAATTTTTTTCGATTCAGTTTTTTAGTAAAAAAACAGGATAGACTCCGCGGGAATAGCTCAGTTGGTAGAGCATAACCTTGCCAAGGTTGGGGTCGGGAGTTCGAGTCTCCTTTCCCGCTCCAAATTCAAAAAGCCCTCATCGAAAGATGGGGGCTTTTTTATTGCAGATTGAAAAACATTTGAATCAATTTATAGCCCTTTTTTAATCTTTGCATAGCTCTATGATATTGAGCATCTATTGGAGTTCAAGCTGATTGACCACCATTAATAAAAAGTATTAAAAAAACAGCTAAGCCCCTGTCTTAGATATATTATTTTTAAAGTTGAATATCTACAAAGTTGCTAAAACCAGATTTACATCTTCAATACTCTTGTTGTTTTTCCTGCATCTATTGTTTTAAATCAAACACTTATTTTATCAAATTTGCATAATTTTTATGCAGATTAAATGCTAAACAGACATTTTGCTAAGTTAAGAATAATCCATCATTTAAAGAATCACGCATTTACGAGTAGCGTTTTGATATCTATTAAAGGTGTCATTATGTCTCATTTAATCTCTGAAAATATTCATGTTATTGAAAACGACTTAGAAGCAATTCATGCAGCGTATCACGTTGCAGATTTTGCTTTGGAAGGTCGAAATGAACGTGATTAGAACCGCCTACTCCCATTTGCAGAAATCGACTTATTCAGTCAGAAAGGTTTAGGCGGTATTCGTATACCCAAGCAATTTGGCGGTGCCTACGTGTCGAACAAGACACTGGCGCAGGTTTTTCGCATTATCAACAAAGCAGATTCTAGCGTGGGCCAAATTCCACAAAACCAAATTGCCTTGCTGTATATGATTGACCTCATGGGAACAGATGAGCAAAAAGCCTTTATTTTTAATGAAATTTTACAGGGAAAACGTTTAGCCAATGGTGGCCCAGAGCGCAATACCAAAGATACCAAAACCTTAAATACAACGCTGCGCATTGAAAATGGAAAGTATGTTGTTAATGGTGAAAAGTTCTATTCAACCGGCAGTAGTTTTGCAGATTGGTTGGCGATTAAAGCCGTTCACCCTGAAGGTCATGTTGTCCTGACCATCATTGATCGACACGCTACAGGCGTAGAAGTGATTGATAACTGGAATGGTTTTGGTCAGCGCACAACGTCAAGTGGCACCGTCAAACTGAACCATGTCGTGGTAGACCCCCTATTAATTTTTGATGAACGCAAGCTTTCTGCAGGGCCAACGTATCGCGGTGCCTTTTCACAATTGATGCAAGTCGCGATCGATGTCGGGATTGCGGAAGCTGCCTTTGCAGACACCCTTTCTACAGTACAAAAAGCCCGTCCGATTGTGGATGCACAAGTTGATAAAGCCAGTTTTGAGCCTTACACCCTACAGGAAGTGGGTAAATCTGCCGTTTTACTGGATGCTGCGATTTTACTTTTAGATGAAGCCGCAGATTATCTCGATGAATTAGATCAGCTTGATCAGGTGAGCGAACAACAAGCTGCTCTGGCTTCGATTCGCGTCGCTGAAGCCAAAATCTATGCCAATGATGCAGCCTTACAGATCTCTGAAAAACTCCTTGAATTAGGCGGCAGCCGTGCAAGTTTGAGTGCCCATAACCTTGATCAACACTGGCGCAATGCCCGAGTACACACCTTACATGATCCTGTGCGCTGGAAGCTGCATACCTTAGGCGACTATTACTTAAATCATAAATTACCTGCACGCCATGCGTGGATTTAAGGAGAATTCTGATGACCTCATTTCCAAATATTAATTCGCTACAGGCCGCATCAACAACACCTGCGCATATTATTCAGTCCGATGCAGAAGCACTTGAAATTGCAAAACAATTAGCCGAACAATTTAGAAAAAATGCCGTGCAACGTGATGCCGAACGCATACTGCCGTTTGATGAAATCGAGGCCTATAGTCAATCTGGTCTCTGGGCAATCACGGTTCCCAAGGCATTTGGCGGTGCCGAAGTTTCAAGTTATACCGTGGCGCAAGTGATTGCGCTTATGAGTGGTGTTGATGGTTCAATTGGACAAATTCCACAAAACCATTTTTATGCATTGGAAGTATTACGAAACACCGGTACAGCTGAACAAAAGCAAAAGCTTTATGCCGAAGTGCTTGCTGGCGCACGTTTTGGCAATGCCTTAGCCGAGTTTAAAACCAAAACCGCTGCGCAAAAACAAACGTCGATTCGCCCTCATGACAATGGTTTTGTGGTGAATGGTGAAAAGTTTTATTGCACCGGCAGTTTATTTGCACATCGTATTCCCACATTGGTCAAAGACCAAGATGGTCGTGAATATTTAGCCTTTATTACACGTGAAAGTACAGGTTTAGAGCTGATCGATGATTGGACAGGGTTTGGACAGCGCACCACGGGTAGCGGCTCTGTAAAATTTCACCAAGTTGCAGTTCCTGCCATAGATGTCATTCCCTTTGATCGGGCATTTACGGCGCCGACATTGGTTGGGCCATTTGCGCAAATTATGCATGCTGCGATTGAAGTCGGTATAGCTCGCGCAGCCTTTGAAGAAAGTTTGAGCCGCGTACACCAAGCTCGACCATGGATTGATTCAGGTCTTGATCTTGCAAGCGAAGATCCTTTAACCAAATACGAACTCGGTCGCATTGCCGCAGATGTTCGCGCCAGTGAGGTCTTGCTGAAACAAGCTGCTCGCTCCATCGATGCTGCTCGCCCACAGCCCAATGCTGAAAACATCGCAAAAGCTTCTCTAGATGTCGCGAAAGTGCGTGTGCATAGTACTGAAACCGCACTTAAAGCTGCATCAAAATTGATTGAGCTTGCAGGCAGCCGTGGCAGTCAGCGTGAAGATGGCCTAGATCGATTTTGGCGTAATGCACGTGTCCACACCTTGCATGATGCAGGGCGTTGGAAATATTTCTTCATTGCCAATTACCTCCTAAATGGCGTATTACCCCCACGTCGAGGGACCTTGTAATGAGCGAAATCACCACAGCAGATATCCAATCACATACAGCCAAGAAAATTTTACTGAATGCCTTCGACATGAACTGTGTCGGCCATATCAATCATGGCTTATGGACCCATCCACGCGATGAGTCACACCGCTTTAATGAACTAAGCTATTGGACCGATCTTGCCAAAACCTTGGAGCAAGGGCTGTTTGACGGGCTATTTATTGCGGATATCACCGGGGTCTATGATGTTTATGAAGACAATATCGATCTCACACTTAAAGAGTCGATCCAACTGCCGAGCCATGACCCCAGCACCCTGATTTCTGCAATGGCTGCGGTCACTGAAAACTTAGGTTTTGGTGTAACAGTCAATTTGAGCTATGAAACGCCTTATCAATTTGCACGTCGATTTGCCAGCCTAGACCACCTGACCCAAGGTCGAATCGGCTGGAATATCGTGACTGGATATTTAGATAGTGCAGAACGCCTCATTGGGCAAAAAGGCTTGAAAGATCATAACCTACGCTATGAACAAGCTGAAGAGTTTTTGCAGCTTTGCTATAAGTTTTGGGAAGGCTCTTGGGAAAATGATGCGGTTCAAAAAGATAAAGCAAATCGCATCTTTAGCGACCCCAAAAAAGTACATGCCATTCAACACCAAGGCAAGTTCTATCAAAGCCAAGGGGTATTTCAAGTTTCCCCTTCAATACAGCGCACCCCTGTGTTGTATCAGGCCGGTGCTTCACCACGTGGCTTAGCTTTTGCCACACAACATGCGGAAGGCATGTTTATCGGTGCAGACAGCGCTGAAAAAGTCAAAAATCAGGTACAAAAAATTCGCAGCCAAACTGCAGCGCAAGGTCGTGACCCACAAGCTGTGAAACTCTTTGTTGGCATTACGGTGGTGACTGCAGAGACCGATGAACTCGCCCAAGAGAAATTGGCTGAATACATTCGCTATGCCAACCCTGAAGCGGGACTAGCACACTTTTCCAGCTCGATTGGGATGAACCTCGCCAACTTTGCAGAAGATGAAGCCATTCCATATCAGCAGACCAATAGCATCGCATCTGTCAATCAAAAATTTAAAGAGCAAAAAATTACTCGCCAAGATTTGCGTGCTCAGCACGTTCTAGGTGGGCGATATCCGCTCTTTGTCGGAAGTGGCGCCAACGTTGCAGAACAGTTGATTGACTATTTGGATGAAACTGGCATCGATGGATTTAATCTGACTCGCACCGTTGCACCTGAGTCACATCAAGATTTTATCCATTTGGTCATTCCAGAATTACAGCAACGTGGTCGCTATAAAACTGCGTATGACACCGGTAGTTTGCGGCAAAAACTGTTTCAACAAGGTGACCATTTAGCCAAGACACATCCTGCTCATCGCTACCGATGTCCCACTTCAGACACGTCATCTCAGGCAGCGCTTAAAAACGTTGAAACAGCATAAGCTGCATTTATAAAACAACATGTTAGACAAAAAATTTAATTATTTGGAAATATAGAGGTGTGCCATGGCACAAACAGCAAAATCTAAATTCACACTGATTGGTGTGATCGTAGCCATCTTGGTGATTGGCTTAGTCATTTGGAATCAACAAAAGAAAAGTCATCAAAGTGAATTGGTGATTGGGATTAGCCCATCTTTTGCTAAACCCTTACAAGTCGCTGCAGATGAAGCCAAGCAGCAAGGGCTGAATGTGAAATTGGTGGAATTTTCAGACTGGAATACCCCAAATATCACCTTAAATCATGGTGATATTGATGCAAACTTTTTTCAACATCAGCCGTTTCTAGACAATGCAAAAAAAGAAACGGATTTTAAAATCAAAGCCTTTGATGTTGGTGCTGCAACCCATGTTGGGCTGTATTCCAAAAAGTATAAAAACTTTGCTGATTTACCCCATAAAGCCAAAGTGGTGATTCCGAATGATCCGGTCAATCAGGGCCGTGCCTTACAACTGTTACAGCAAGCCAAGCTCATTGAACTGAAACAGCCAGATAACTTTTTATCGACTTTAAATGACATTGCAGCGAATCCTAAACAGCTTCAATTTATTGAGGTGGAAGGCCCTCAAACGGCACGTGCAATTGATGATGTCGATCTGGCTTTTGGCTATCCACATTATTTACGTCTAGCAAAAACTGCCGATCCTGAAAATGCCTTACTGTTTGACTCCAATACTGACAAGCGTTTTGCCATCTTATTTGCCGTACGTGATGACTATGTAGATCGCGACGATAAACTGCGTAAATTTGTCGATATTTATCAAAACTCACCTAAAGTTAAACAAGCATTGGACGCAGATTTTGGTGCAAAACTGTGGTTCCCTGGTTGGAAATAAGGAGTCGCTCATGGTGAGTTTCGGTTCATCGGTTGAATTTGCCGTCCCGCATATCCAAATCAAAAATTTAAATAAATTTTATGATGTGCAAGGACAGCAGGTTCATGCCTTAAAAGATATCAATCTGAATATTCCACAAGGCAAAATATTCGGCATTATTGGGAAAAGTGGCGCGGGTAAATCCTCACTGATTCGAACGCTGAATGGCTTAGAACAAATCAGTGATGGCAGTATTCACATCCATCAACAGGAATTATCTCGCCTAAATCACGCAGAGTTGATTGCTCTGCGTCAGCGTATTGGGATGATTTTTCAGCATTTTAATTTGATGTCTGCCAAAAGCGTGTATGACAATATCGCGCTGCCCCTTAAAATCGCCAATTTCAGTCAAGCCGATATCGCTCAGCGAGTGAATGAAGTGCTGAAGTTGGTAGGTCTTGAAAATAAAGCAGCGCACTACCCTTCTCAACTTTCGGGCGGGCAAAAACAACGTGTTGGGATTGCACGAGCGTTAGTTCATCATCCAGAAATTTTACTCTGTGATGAAGCGACTTCTGCACTCGATCCTGAAAGTACTTCTGTTGTGCTGTCTTTGCTTAAAGAAATTAATCAAAAGCTCGGTATTACCATTGTGTTGATTACCCATGAAATGCAGGTCATTCGCGAGATTTGCGATCAGGTTGTAGTGATCGATCAAGGCGAAATTGTAGAAGCAGGACAGGTTTGGAAAGTGTTTTCTACGCCTCAGCAGCAGATCACACAAGAGTTACTCAACCTTGAACAACTTGATTTACCAAGCGACATTCAGCCACAACCGTCAGATTCAAATGATCAAATCATTTTAAAATTACGCTATGAATCGACACTACAACAGTCGCCGGACTTAAAGTTTATTTTTGATCAATTTCAGGCGCCAGTACATCTGTATCAAAGTCATATCGATAGTATTCAAGGGCATTTAATTGGCTCGTTGATTGTTGCTGTGGACCACAGCCATTTAGAGATCAACGCCTTATCTGAACAACTTAAACACCATATCGCACAGATTGAGGTACTTGGCTATGCACGATCAACTCATTGATTTACTGATTAGTGGAACCATTGATACTTTACTGATGGTCGGCGTTTCAGCTTTTGTGGCCTTTCTGATCGGCCTGCCTTTAGCGGTCGTATTGGTGTGTAGTGCTGAACACGGGATTTATCCTTCAAAAAGCCTAAACCACACCCTAGGTTGGTTGGTCAATATTACCCGTTCGGTGCCTTTTCTGATTTTAATGGTGGCACTCATTCCGCTCACGCGCTTTATCGTGGGCACCAGTTATGGCGTTTGGGCTGCCGTCGTACCTTTAACCCTTGCGGCCACGCCTTTTTTTGCACGCATTGCAGAAGTAAGCTTACGTGAAGTCGATCAAGGTCTGATTGAGGCCGCTCAAGCCATCGGCTGTAATCGCAAACAAATCATTTGGCATGTGCTGCTCCCTGAAGCGCTTCCTGGCATCGTCGCGGGCTTTACTGTGACTTTGGTGACCATGATTAATTCTTCTGCTATTGCAGGGGCGATCGGTGCAGGTGGTTTGGGGGATATTGCTTACCGTTACGGTTATCAACGCTTTGATATGCAAATCATGCTGGCAGTGATAGTGGTCTTGGTCGCGATCGTGATGCTGGTTCAAGCCTGTGGAGATCACATTTCCAACCAGCTCGATAAACGCAAAATTTAAAACGACCCTCACGATTATTTTTCGTATTTCTTAGAAAAATAATATGCCGCTACACATAAAAAAAATACCCTAATCTGGATTAGGGTATTTTTTCGATCAGTTGTAAAATTGATTCTGCTTAAACAGAATCTGTAGACCAAATTAATAGGTCACACGGACATAATCACGATATTCAGGTTTCCAGAAATTCTCTTCAATGGCCTGTTCTAGTACTTCAATGCTGACATTTGGCGCAACACCATCAGCAATCGCAGCTAATGCCACTTTCAATGCGATTTTCTTCGAAATATCCTGTAAATAATCCAAACTTGGCAATAAATCGGCATTTGGATCTGCCAATTTTGGTGAACAGTCTGCCAACGCCGTACTCGATGCCATCAGCATATTTTCCGTCACACGTTTCGCCCCAGATGCAATCACACCGAGACCAATCCCCGGGAAAATATAGGAGTTATTGCACTGTGAAATATGATGAATCTTTCCATGATAATTCACTGGTGCAAATGGACTACCAGTCGCAATCAGAGCCTTACCTTTGGTCCACTCAATAATATCTGCAGGCACCGCTTCGACACGCGATGTCGGATTAGACAGTGGCAACACAATAGGCTGTTCACAATTCGCAGCCATCGTTTCAATGACCTCTTGGCTAAACAGCCCTGGTTGTCCCGAAACACCAATCAGTACCGTAGGTTTGGCATTTTTCACCACATCCAACAGTGAAATCATAGATTCGGCATCAGCCCAATGTGCAACATTGTCTGTAGATTGGGCAAGTTTACGTTGGAAATCTAAAAGATTCGGCTGATTTTCAGTAATTAAACCAAAGCGATCGACCATAAACACCCGCGCACGCGCTTGAGCATCGGTTAAACCTTCCGCCACCATTTGCTTGATGATCTGTTCTGCAATCCCGCAACCTGCTGAACCTGCCCCTAAGAATGTGACGATTTGATCTTTGAGCTGCTTGCCTGCTGCACGTGATGCCGCAATTAAACTTCCGACAGACACCGCTGCTGTTCCTTGAATATCATCATTAAAGCAGCAAATTTTATCGCGATATTTTTCCAATAAAGGCATCGCATTTTTTTGTGCAAAGTCTTCAAATTGAATCAGCGCTTTAGGCCAGCGTTGTTGTATGGCTTTAATCACGTCATCGACAAATTGATAATATTCTTCACCGCTGATACGAGGCTGACTCCATCCCATATAAATTGGGTCATTCAACAGCTGTTGGTTATTGGTTCCGACATCTAAAGTAATCGGCAATGTATAAGCTGGACTGATCCCACCACATGCGGTGTACAGTGACAACTTACCAATTGGAATCCCCATCCCGCCAATGCCTTGGTCACCAAGTCCAAGAATACGTTCACCGTCCGTAATAACGATCACTTTCACGTTCTTTTTATTCACGTTATGAATAATTTGGTCAATATGATCACGGTCAGGATATGAAATAAAAATCCCACGATGACGACGGTAAATATCTGAAAAGCGCTGACAAGCTTCACCCACTGTTGGTGTATAGATGATCGGCATCATCTCACTAAGGTGGTTTTCAATTAAGTGATAGAACAATGTTTCATTGGTGTCTTGAATATTGCGCAGGTAAATATGCTTATTGATATCACTATTAAATGCACAATATTGCTGATAAGAACGCTGACTTTGCTCTTCAATGCTTTCCGTGACGTGTGGAATTAAACCGTGCAAATTAAAGCTCTTACGTTCATCTTCATTAAACGCAGAGCCTTTATTTAAAAGTGGGAGTTCTAAAAGTGTATTTCCGGCATAAGGAATATATAAAGGACGTTTCGTTTTCAAATTTTCACTGGGCATTATTTAACTCGTTTAATTAATCTTTTGTTTCGCACTGCAAAAAGCGAAATGCACAAAAGTGACTATCTCGTTATTTGTTATAGCCTATCCTGATTCGAGCGCTTTGGGGCATTTAGTAAATTGATAGTAGTTTTAGTTAGATTTTATAATCTGATAACTCGATCATGCATCCAATCATCGCAACGCCTATTTTGGCTTAAATGTATACGACTTTTAGCGAATCTTAGAAAATAACAAAAATAATTAATGATTAAATTTCAATCAATTAAATAAATTCAAAACAAAGCCTTAATTTTGGTAGGTCTTTGGTAGGTGTGAATTTAAAACATCCCTCGCAATACTCAGTTTAGGTGAGTATCACCCATAACAAATGACAATGAATGGTAGAAGGAATCGCACCATGGCTTTTAAAAATATTGCAGATCAAACAAACGGTTTTTACATCCCTTGTGTTTCACTTTTTGGCCCCGGCTGTGCTAAAGAAATTGGTGCAAAGGCGCAAAATCTTGGCGCAAAGAAAGCGCTTATCGTGACCGATGCCGGTCTTTACAAATTTGGTGTGGCAGATACGATTGCCGCATATTTAACTGAAGCTGGCGTAGAAAGTCACATCTTTCCGGGCGCAGAACCCAACCCAACTGACACCAACGTGCATAGCGGTGTAGATGCCTACAATGACAATGGCTGTGACTTTATTGTCTCTCTCGGTGGCGGCTCTTCTCATGACTGTGCCAAAGGCATTGGCTTAGTCACTGCCGGTGGTGGTCATATTCGTGACTATGAAGGCATCGATAAAAGTACAGTTCCAATGACTCCACTCATTGCGATTAATACCACCGCAGGTACGGCATCAGAAATGACCCGTTTCTGTATCATTACCAATACTGAAACCCATGTAAAAATGGCGATTGTCGATTGGCGTTGTACCCCACTTATCGCTATTGATGACCCAAAACTGATGATTGCGAAACCTGCGGCGCTCACTGCAGCAACCGGTATGGATGCATTAACACATGCGGTCGAAGCTTATGTTTCTACAGCAGCCAATCCTATTACCGATGCTTGTGCTGAAAAAGCCATTTCAATGATCAGTGAATGGCTCAGCCCTGCCGTCGCCAATGGCGAAAACCTAGAAGCACGTGATGCGATGAGCTATGCACAGTACTTAGCAGGGATGGCATTTAACAATGCATCTTTAGGTTATGTCCACGCGATGGCCCACCAACTCGGCGGCTTCTACAACTTGCCACATGGCGTATGTAATGCCGTGCTGTTACCACACGTTTGCGAATTCAACCTGATCGCCTGCCCTGACCGCTATGCACGTATCGCGCAGCTCATGGGTGTGCCAACCGATGGTTTAACGGTGACTGAAGCGGCTTATGCAGCGATTGCAGCAATCCGTGAACTGTCTGCTTCGATTGGCATTCCATCGAGCCTTTCTGAACTCGGTGTGAAAGAACAAGACCTCAGCATCATGTCTGAAAATGCGCAAAAAGATGCCTGTATGCTCACCAACCCACGTAAAGCGACTCATGCTCAAGTGGTTGATATTTTCAAGGCAGCGCTTAAAGCCAATGCCTCTGTGGTCGACTTCAAAGCAGCCGTTTAAGTTAAGCCCAATAGGTCTTCATGTTTAAGTGACCCAAGTGCCTACATTATCCTTTGAGTCTGGTGATGTAGGCTCAACTGAATCCATTTCACCTTTTATTTCAGGAAAGCGACTATAGATTGGTCGCTTTCATACTGAGGTCACTCTTTTTTAGTCCGCATAACAGCATCGATTATTCATTTGACAAAAGCTTATGGCTCATCAAGGATAAAGCATAATGTCCAATAATATTAATGAGTATAATAATGAGCCATTCACCAATTCAGTATCAGCCTGATGTTTTGGGCGCAGGCTATGAACAAGCCACGCTGACCTTCCCGGATGATTATGAAGGCCCTGTGGTTGCCACACTGGTTCGCAAAAAAGCCACAGCTCCCACCTCCAAAGCGGTGCTCTATATCCATGGTTTTATCGATTATTTTTTCCAAACCGAAATGGCCGAACGCTTTAATCAGCACGGTTTCGACTTTTATGCCTTGGATTTAAGAAAATATGGTCGCTCCATCCGCCCGCATCAAAAATACTATAATGTGCATGCACTGTCTGAATATGATGCCGAAATAGATCAAGCCCTAACGATCATTGCTGATGAAGGTCATGATGCCTTGCTGCTCTGTGGTCATTCTACCGGTGGCTTAACCACCACTTTGTATGCGGCGCATCATCAAAATCATCCTTTAATTCAAGCCCTTTGGGTTAACAGCCCATTTTATGATTTCAACATGAATCCAGTGAAACGCGCACTGGGTATTCCACAGCTGAGTAAATTGGCAAAGACTTTTCCAAATTTAAAATTCCCAAGTGAACTGAATAAATGGTACACCGCCAGCTTACACCATGAACTCAAGGGTGAATGGGACTTCAATTTAGACTGGAAAAAGACCCGCTATCCAATGGTATACATCAGTTTCGTCCGCAGTATTTATGAAGCTCAAAAGGAAATTCATCAAGGTGTGACGATTGATGTACCGGTATTAGTGATGCATTCACATCAAACTAAAAATCCCAAAAAATGGGGTAAAGCAGCGCAGACCAGTGATGTGATTTTGGGTGTAAAAGATATCCAAAAATATGCCAAAAAAATTCAAGGCGATGTCACCATTCAAAGCATTCACAATGGCTTGCATGATTTAGTACTTTCGGAAAAAACCGCGCGAGAACAAGTCTATACCCAGCTCTTTCAATGGCTGGCCAATAAAGGCCTTTAATAGCCTGAATTACATTGCAACTTACTGTTTTAGTTTCAACAAAGTCTGATGTACGGGATGTGATCTCGGCATCAGCTCAATCAGGCGTTCAACCGCATCAATGGCTTCAGGAAAACGCGCGACATGCTTGAGCAGAACATCCGTTTCCTTGGCATTAAAAATCGCTTGGCTTAATCGTGACTCAAGACAATCACGCCATGCCCCTAAAAAAGGACTTTCGGTTTTGGCCAAGAAAACCCCTGAACACAGTTTTAATGCAGAATCGAGATAACCTGCATCTAAAGCTTGCTCGGCTTGTAAAAAATCGGCTTCGACTTGCGCCAATAGACGGTAGGGACGTGAGCCTAACATACCGCCCAAAATATCACGAAGCTGCGACATTTCCGCTTTTAAAGTCCCAACACTTACCTTGCGTTCACCATATAAGGCTTGATGCAAAGTATCTAAGGTCATGCCTTGCGGACATAGGGCCAAGATGGTCAAAATTTCTATTTGCCGCGGGGTCAGCACCATCACTTTGCCATTAAATAACACTTGCGGCACAGCAAAGGCCCGAATATACAAATGCTGTTTTTGAAAATCGAGTAAAGCCGATTGAATAATCGAAGCGCAGCGTTCGGCCGCAAGTAACCCTAAACTATTGTGGTTTTTCCACACAGTGGATAAATCAACCACGCCTAAAATTTGCTGCGTATGTGGATCGATAATCGGTGCTGCATAGCAGACCCATTCATGTACTGATGGCATGTAATGTTCATTTGAAAACACACAACTCGACTGTTGGGTTTTTAAAGACAAAGCTAATGCATTGGTACCGACCAATTCTTCGCGCCATTGCCCACCTGCAATAAAATGCACACTTTCCGCAGCACTTTGCATTTGCCGACTCGACGCACTCCAAATAATCGTGCTACCTACATCACCCACGGCAAGTACCATCGACGACTTTTCGGCAATGTGTTTTAAATCTTCGGCACAATGTTGCAACGCGTGATGCAATGCCGACTGCTGTTGACTCTGAGGACTTAAATTCACCAAAGGCGCAGCACTCCGGTTTTCCGGAATTTCCGCCTGCGCCGATCGCTGCCAAGAACTCGCAATGCTCTCATTCAATTGCGAGCTTTGCTGCTTTGACAGACTCATGCCCTGCCTTAACCGTTCGACATTCTGTCGTTTTTCAGATAAATCCTTCTGTATCATCATTCATTATTCTCACAACAATTCATGACTAAAAATCCGTTTCCCGGCTTTTGTTTTTAAGACTGAAAAAAAATATTGTAAACCTTCTTGTCTCCAACCTTTTTCCAACCTTATACAGGCTATGCTAATCAAATAATGTACAAAAGTACCTTATACCAAAGCTGTAGATTGCCACAGATGGGCAGCCCAACAAGATCATAATAAACAAGCAAAGGAAAATTCATATGCGTTATGTCGATCCTAATCAACCCGGTTCAAAAGTTCAGTTTAAAGCTCAGTATGAAAACCTGATTGGTGGCCAATGGGTCGCGCCAGTGAAAGGTGAATACTTTGAAAATATCTCCCCTGTAGACGGTAAAGTTTTTACCAAAGTGCCACGTTCTTCTGCTGAAGATATCGAACTGGCTTTGGATGCAGCGCATAAAGCCAAAGCCCAATGGAACGCCTCTTCCCCAACGACACGCTCAAATATTTTATTAAAAATTGCCGATCGACTTGAAGAAAACCTAGAGCTCCTTGCAGTTGCAGAAACATGGGACAACGGTAAACCGATTCGTGAAACCTTAGCCGCTGATATTCCACTGTGTATTGATCATTTCCGTTATTTTGCAGGCTGTATCCGTGCCCAAGAAGGCGGTATTTCTGAAATTGATGAAAATACCATTGCGTACCATTTCCATGAACCACTTGGTGTGGTCGGTCAAATTATTCCGTGGAACTTCCCAATCTTGATGGCGGCTTGGAAACTCGCACCTGCACTTGCCGCAGGTAACTGTATTGTATTGAAACCTGCAGAACAAACACCGGTGAGTATTTTAGTTTTAGCTGAACTCATTCAAGACCTACTCCCACCGGGCGTGCTGAATATTGTGAATGGTTATGGTGTTGAAGTCGGTCGTCCATTGGCGACCAATCCACGCATCTCAAAAATCGCCTTCACAGGTTCAACCGCTGTCGGTCAAATGATCATGCAATATGCGACTGAAAATATCATTCCTGTGACTTTAGAACTTGGTGGAAAATCACCAAATATCTTCTTTGAAGACATCATGGACAAAGACGATGAATTCTTAGATAAAACACTCGAAGGTTTTGCCATGTTTGCGCTGAACCAAGGTGAAATCTGTACCTGTCCTTCACGTGCTTTGGTGCAGGAAAGCATTGCTGATCGATTCTTGGAAATGGCAGTAGAGCGTGTGAAACGTATTAAGACGGGTCATCCTTTAGATACTGACACCATGATTGGCGCACAAGCATCGCAAGAGCAGCAAGATAAAATCTTGGGCTGTATCGCTACAGGTAAAAATGAAGGTGCACAGCTCATTACTGGTGGTGATCCACGTAATGAAGTCGGGACTGGTTTCTATATTGAACCAACCATTTTCAAAGGCACTAATGACATGAAGATTTTCCAAGAAGAAATCTTCGGCCCTGTGCTTTCAGTAGCAACTTTTAAAGACTTCGACGATGCCATCAAAATTGCCAATGACACGATTTATGGTCTCGGTGCAGGTGTTTGGTCACGTTCAGCGCATACTTCATATCGTGCGGGTCGTGCTATTCAGGCAGGTCGTGTATGGACCAACTGTTATCATATCTACCCTGCACACGCAGCATTCGGTGGCTACAAAAAATCAGGGATCGGCCGGGAAAACCACAAAATGATGCTTGATCATTATCAACAAACCAAAAACCTATTGGTGAGCTATGACACCAAGCCGATGGGCTTCTTCTAAGTCTTGATTTGAGTTAGATCATAAAAAAGCGAATCGAGGTTCGCTTTTTTCAATTTTTTTAAATGCTCCATACATGTATCACCAAGCGTTACTGCGCGTGTAACGCATCCTCTACGAAATGTAGATGATCCACACCCCAATACAATTCATCATTCACAAACCAACTTGGCGCCCCAAACACACCACGTGCAATGGCTTCTTCGGTAATAACTTTAAGCTCAGACTTTACTTTTTCATCTTCAAGCCATGATTTAACCTGCGCTACCTCCAATCCAAGCTCCTGCATCAATTGAATTAATTCATTGAGATCATTTAAATTGCGTGGCTGACCAAACATTGCGTTAAAAATACCCGTCAGTACATTGAGAAATACTTCAGGCTGAAATAATTGGACTGCGGTTATCAAACGCATCAACTGCAAAGTATTAATCGGAAAATACGGATTCATCTGTACTGGTATCTGCCATAACTTTCCCCAACGTTGAAGATCAATCATGGAATAACGTGCCTTCGCAGGTACCGCCATTGGGCTACTATTGCCTGTGGCTTTAAACACCCCACCCAATAACATCGGTTTCCAGATAATCTCTGCCTGATATTGCTCAGCAATATGCTGAATACGGTGAAATCCGATGTAGCTATATGGACTGCCAACATCAAAATAAAACTCGATTAATTTCATTTTTTTCGTCCTTTTTTTGCTTGTTTTTCCTAATATTTTTAAATCAGTGCTTACCAGCGTTCCATCCACGGTCGCAGATCTAATTCATGCGTCCATGCATCTCGTGGTTGCTGTGAGAGATGCCAATAATTTTCTGCAATATGTACTGGATTTAAAATACCATCTTGCGCTTTTTTTGCGTACAAATCGGGAAAAGTCTCTTTAATAAAGTCGGTATCAATCGCCCCATCAACCACCACATGCGCCACATGAATATTTCTAGGCCCAAGTTCACGCGCCATGCTTTGTGCCAAGGCACGAAGCGCATGTTTTGCGCCAGCAAAAGCGGCAAAGCCTGCGGCACCACGAACCCCAGCCGTCGCACCCGTAAAAATAATTGTGCCAGATTCACGGCTCACCATGCGCTTCGCCACTTCCCGACCCGTTAAAAATGCCGAGAAACATGCCATTTCCCAAATCTTGAAATATTTACGTGCAGTTTCTTCCAAAATACTACATGGCACATTGGCACCAATATTAAAGACCATGACCTCAATCGGGCCAATGTTTGATTCAATGTGCTCGATGAGTTCAATCACTTGCTCTTCTTTTCGAGCATCCGAACCAAAGCCAAAAGCAGTCCCTCCCTGTGCTTGAATTTCAGCAATTAAGGGCTGTAATTTGTCGACATTACGCCGCGTCATACATGCGGTATAACCACCACAAGCAAAGCGTTTGGCAATTTCACCACCGGTGGCATCTCCTGCACCAATGATCAATGCCACACCTTTGACAGGCTTAGATATATGATTATTTTCCATGACGATCTCCTCGTGCTGGATAGTTTTTATATTCCATGTGCGATCAATTTTATTGAATAACGATCGTTACTATAACGAATACTATGTTATGATTAATTTATCGTCAATCATAATTTTTTAGGGTCATGCACATGCGCTATAAACCCGAATACAAACAACAAAAACGACAAGAATTGCTCAACATTACGGGGCAAATTGCGAAAAAAAATGGCTTTGCTGCAACAGGTGTTGACGGCTTAATGAAAGCTGCAGGTGTGACCAGTGGCGCATTCTATTCACATTTTTCGTCAAAACAGGATTTACTCAAAGCATTGGTTGAATATGAATTGCAGCAAAGCTTTAACATGTGGCAAAGCAACCCGCATCATAATGCAGCCGATTGGATTAATTTTGAATTAGACCGTTACTTAACCCCTTCCCACCTTGAATATCCTGAACAAGGCTGTGTTTTGCCGACACTTGCGACCGAAGTAGCTCGTGCAGATGACACGATTAAACAGGCCTATGAAAAGGAATTACTGCGCGGTCATGCTTTATTTAGCGCACATTTGGCGAGTGAAGAAAAAGCTTGGGCCATAATGTCCCAACTGGTCGGTGCGGTTTTAATTGCACGGGCAATGCATGATCCCGAATTACAAAAAAGCATTTTGCAGGCCAATAAAATGATCATTCAAGATTATTTAGCTGCACACTCAGCTGCATAAGTGACGATTATTTTATGTGATCCTTCATGTAGTTATGCGATTAAACACTTCCGATAAACTGTCAACTCCCTAAGGCTCAATTATTCAATATCCGTATAAGGTTGCCAATTTTTATGCTTTTCAATCGCTTAAAGATTGGGCATAAATGGCACAATTCAAATAAAGTCCTCTTTTCAAGGTTCTGACGACTGTGTATAACAATGAGCCATTAAAGGAAAATGATAAGCATAGGCAAAGAACGCAAAAAAACGTTAGACTATGCAACAATCAATGCAAGTAAATGTCATTCGAGACAAACAAAAAGGTGAAGATTGATGCCGCTCAATACTGTTGAAGAGCTCGTAGCTGATATTCGTGCAGGAAAAATGGTCATCCTGATGGATGATGAAGATCGTGAAAATGAAGGCGACCTTGTTATCGCTGCGACCCACGTACGCCCTGAAGATATCAACTTCATGATTACGCATGCGCGTGGTCTTGTATGCTTAACGCTCAGCAAAGAGCGTTGCCAACAGTTAAATTTACCACTCATGGTTGATGCCAATGGTGCGCAGCACGGTACCAACTTTACCTTGTCTATTGAAGCAGCAAATGGCATTTCAACAGGCATCTCACCTGCAGAACGTGCGCACACCATTCAAACAGCGGTAGCTGCACATGCTAAACCAGCTGACATCGTACAGCCAGGCCATATTTTCCCGCTGATGGCGCAGCCTGGTGGTGTCCTTCACCGTGCAGGTCATACAGAAGCCGGCTGTGATTTATCGCGTTTAGCCGGCCTAGAACCCGCATCTGTGATTTGTGAAATCATCAATGAAGACGGCACTATGGCGCGTCGCCCAGACCTTGAAGTGTTTGCTGAAAAGCATGGCTTAAAAATGGGGACGATTGCGGACTTAATTCACTACCGCATGACCAATGAGCAAACCGTTGAGCGCATTGATCAACAAACTTTAGATACTGAATATGGTACTTTTGAATTGTTCCGTTACCGTGAAATTGGTAACCCAGACATTCATTTAGCACTGGTTAAAGGCGAACCGAAACAAGGCGTAACCACAGTCCGTGTACACGGTTTCAATCCCGTTCGCGACTTACTAAAACTGAATAAACAAGATGGCGCTCCGGCGTGGAATCTCGATAAAGCACTCAAAGAAATCGCATCCAGCGATCGTGGTGTTTTAGTGTGGATTGGTCAGCGTCATTTACAGGACTTAGGCCCTGCTTTAGAAAATTTAACTGCACCGAAAAATGTTAAATCCAATGCAGCACTGTCACAGCAGTACCAAACCATTGGTGTCGGCGCACAAATTTTACGTGATTTAGGCGTGGAAAAAATGAAGCTTCTTAGCTCGCCATTACGCTTTAATGCACTATCAGGTTTTAACTTAGAAGTGGTGGAATACATCACCGCAAATCAAACATCAGAGAAATAATCGAGGTTGCTATGGCAGTTCGCCGTATTGAAGGTATGTTACATCTCGCAAACGAAGACCGTTATGCGATTTTAGTTGGTCGTTTTAATAGCTTTGTTGTTGAACATTTGCTAGAAGGTGCCGTTGATACATTGAAACGTCATGGCGTATCAGAGGATAATATCACTATTGTTCATGCACCGGGTGCTTGGGAACTTCCAGTGGTTGCAAAGAAACTTGCAGCTTCAGATCGTTTCGATGCCATCATCGCGCTTGGCGCAGTGATTCGTGGTAGCACGCCTCACTTCGATTTTGTTGCTGGCGAATGTGCCAAAGGTTTAGGCGTTGTTGGTCTAGACACTGGCTTACCAGTAATTAATGGTGTATTGACTACGGATAGTATTGAACAAGCGATTGAACGCTCAGGTACAAAAGCAGGCAATAAAGGTAGTGAAGCTGCCTTAACTGCTATTGAAATGGTTAACTTGTTAAAGGCTATTTAACGCTATGTCGCAAACACTTCAAGCAACTTATGCAGCAAAACGTAAAGCACGTCGCTTTGCTGTACAAGGAATTTATGAATGGCAAATGAGCCGCAATCCTGTGCATGAGATTGAAGCACGTACGCGTGTGGAAAATGCCATGCACAAGGTAGATCTCGGCTATTACCACGAGTTATTGACCGAGGTTGTTGCCAATCATGAAGCATTGGATGCGCTTTTAATCCCTGTACTCGATCGCGAAATTGAAGCCTTAGATGGCGTTGAACTTGCAACCCTTCGTTTAGGTGCGTATGAACTCAAAGAACACCTTGAGATTCCTTACCGTGTCGTACTCGATGAAGCGATCGAGTTAGCTAAACATTTTGGCGGTGCAGACAGCCATAAGTACATCAATGGTGTATTGGATCGTTTAGCGACTACATTGCGTGCAGCAGAAAAGCAACAAGCTAATTAATTTATTAAGTAGTACGTTGTATGGCTGAGTTCTCTATCATTGATACCTATTTTAATCGTCACAGCAGTAGTGCTGTCGATTTAGGGGTCGGTGATGACTCAGCCTTGCTCACCCCTCCTCCACAGCAACAATTGGTCATCTGTGCCGATACTCTCGTTGCTGGACGTCATTTTCCTCTCGACACCAACCCACATGCTATTGGCTGGAAATCTGTAGCCGTCAACCTTTCTGACATTGCTGCAATGGGCGCCAAACCGCATAGTATTTTACTGGCATTAAGCCTACCCCAAATTGATCATGAATGGCTCAAAGGCTTTAGTCAGGGTTTATATGATTGTTGCGATCAATTTGGTGTGAGTTTAATCGGTGGGGATACCACTCAAAGTCCTCATCTGACGATTTCAGTCACAGCATTAGGCTGGGTCGATATAGGCAAAGCAGTAACCCGATCAGGCGCTCAAGTTGGTGATTTCATTTGTGTCAGCGGTCAAGTTGGCGATGCTGCGTATGGATTACAGCATTTAGGACACCCACTGCAAAAGCGTTTAGATTATCCAACCCCACGTTGCCAACTTGGTCAACAGCTCAAAGGCTTAGCCAACAGTATGATTGATGTCTCTGATGGGCTCGCACAAGATTTAGGACATATCCTCGCTGCTTCACACGTCGGTGCAGAAATTGAATTAGATCAACTTCCTATCGATCACGATGTAAAACAATTACAACAAGAAAAGCAGTGGCAATACGCCCTCGCGGGTGGAGATGACTATGAGTTATGCTTTACAATAAGCCCGCAGAATTATCAAAAACTTCTGCAACTAAAATTAGATGTAAACATTAGTAAAATCGGTCAAATCATCCCAAATTTGGGAATCCGTTATAACAACCACGGTGTGGACCAAGTCATAAAATTTAAGGGATACCAGCATTTTGCATAAGCCAGCCATTAATTTTAAATCCATGTCTTGGTTTAACCGAGTCATCGCCTTTTGTGGCGTGGGATTTGGCTCGGGTCTTGCACCCAAAGCACCGGGCACCTTTGGCTCTGCTTTTGCTTTGTTGTTTATTCCAGGTTGGCTTGCAATCGGCTTTTTCAACTCCATTATAGTCATGATCATCATGTCGATTATTGGTATCTATATTTGCGGTCAAACCGCCAAAGTCATGGGTGTTCATGACGATGGCCGCATCGTATGGGATGAATTTGCCGGTCAGTCTATTACCTTCCTCCCAATTTTATATCTTGGGCAAATGAGCTGGACTTGGGCATTGATTGGTTTTGCTTTATTCCGTTTATTTGATGTCTGGAAACCGTGGCCTATTCGTGTCATTGACCGTCAAGTCGGTGGTGGCTTTGGCATCATGTTCGACGACATTATTGCAGGTCTTTGGGCCGCGCTTTGCATCTGTATTTATTTTTATATTTTGTCTATGTAATAGAAACACCTAGGATTAAACATGTCTACTAGCGTTATTATTCTTGCTGCAGGTAAAGGGACACGTATGCGTTCTCGTTTACCCAAAGTATTACAACCACTCGCAGGACAACCCCTACTTGGCCATGTCATCAACACTGCGAAAAAACTAAATGTAGAAGAAATAATTACCATTTATGGGCATGGCGGCGAATTGGTTCAAAACGCGTTTGCACATGAAAATGTCAAATGGGTTGAACAAGCAGAACAATTGGGTACAGGCCATGCAGTCAAAGTGACTCTGCCTGTCCTAGCAAAAACCGGGATTTCTTTAATTCTCTCAGGTGATGTGCCTTGTATCACTGAAGCAACATTACAAAAACTATTAGATGCATCTACTCAAACAGGTATTGGCTTAGTAACTTTAACGGTTGCTGATGCGACAGGTTATGGTCGTATTGTACGTGAAAATGGCAAAATTCAAGCCATTGTTGAACACAAAGATGCCTCTGAAGAACAACGTAAAATCAAAGAATTTAATACCGGTATTTATGCCGTAAGTAATGCTAAATTGCACGAATGGTTGCCAAAATTAAGCAATAATAATGCGCAAGGTGAATATTACCTGACCGATATCGTTGCCATGGCGATTGCCGACGGTCTCGAAGTAGCATCTGTTGAACCAGAGCGTGCATTCGAAGTGGAAGGTGTCAATGACCGCGTACAATTGGCAGCCCTTGAGCGTGAATTTCAGGCATTCCAAGCTAAACAACTGATGCAACAAGGCGTTCACCTGATTGATCCTGCACGTTTCGACTTACGTGGCACACTGACTGTTGGTCAAGATGTCCGTATCGATATCAACGTGATTATTGAAGGTGATGTTGAACTCGGTAATAACGTTGAAATTGGTGCAGGTTGTATCATTAAAAACTCCAAGATTGCGGCAGGCACTAAAGTTCAACCATATAGCGTTTTTGACAGTGCCATTATTGGTGAAGAAGCTCAAATCGGTCCATTTGCACGTTTACGCCCAGGCGCAAAATTGGCCAATGAAGTGCATATTGGTAATTTCGTTGAAGTTAAAAATACCACTGTCGGGTTAGGCTCAAAAGCCAACCACTTTACCTATTTAGGTGATGCAGAAGTCGGTGCAGGTTCAAACATTGGCGCAGGCACCATTACCTGCAACTATGATGGCGCAAACAAATTTAAAACCATTATCGGTGACTCAGCCTTTATCGGCTCAAATAGCTCATTAGTCGCTCCTGTCACCATTGGTCATGGTGCAACAGTGGGTGCTGGCTCAACCATTACACGTGACGTGGCAGACAATAGCCTTGCGGTAGAACGTTCGAAGCAATTTGCCAAAGAAAACTATCAACGTCCCCAAAAATTGAAGAAATAAGAGGATTAAATTATGTGCGGTATTGTCGGTGGCGTTGCAGAACGTAGTATTACCAATATTTTAATTGAAGGCTTAAAGCGTCTTGAATATCGTGGCTATGACTCTGCGGGTTTAGCGCTGATTAATAAAGGCCATGTTCTACGTGAACGTCGCGTAGGTAAAGTTGCAAATCTTGAACAAGCCGTTGAAGAAGCAGATATCGCAGGTTCGGTCGGTATTGCACATACGCGCTGGGCAACCCATGGTAAACCGACTGAAAATAATGCCCATCCGCATATTTCAGGCAATGTGGCTGTTGTTCATAACGGTATTATTGAAAACTATCAAGAGCTTAAAGATGATCTTGAAGCGCTTGGTTATGTTTTTACATCACAAACCGATACAGAAGTTGTCGCACATTTAGTCAATGACGCTTTAAAAAGCACCCCGAGTCTTTTAGAAGCGGTTAAAAGTGTCGTACCTCAACTCAAAGGTGCTTATGCACTGGGTATCGTACATACCGACCATCCTGATGAATTAATCACGGTGCGTGAAGGTTCACCTCTCGTGATTGGTGTCGGTATTGGCGAGAACTTTATTAGCTCGGATCAATTGGCACTTTTACCAATTACCAACCGCTTTATCTACCTTGAAGAAGGTGATATTGCACGTTTAACACGTAATACCATTGAAGTATTCGTCGATGGTAAATTGGTAAATCGTCCAATCAAAGAGCTTGATGCGACTGTCAGCAATGCTTCAAAAGGTGAATATAAACACTATATGCTCAAAGAAATTTATGAGCAGCCTGAAGCGATTAAACAAACGATTTCTCAAGCCTTAAATGGTAATGCACTTCGTGATGATTTCCTTGCCAATGCAGCTCAAGATTTCAGCCAAATTCAACAAGTGCAAATCATCGCTTGTGGTACCAGCTACCATGCCGGCATGATTGCCAAATATTGGTTTGAACAACTGATTGACGTGCCTTGCCAAGTCGAAATTGCCAGTGAATTCCGTTATCGCTCGCCTGTGATTGTGAATAACACACTGTATGTTTGTATTTCTCAATCAGGTGAAACAGCCGATACTTTAGCTGCACTGCGTGATACGCAAAAGCGTGCAGCAGCGAAAAGCTTGAATATCACCACCATGACCATTTGCAACGTGGCAACCTCGTCGATGGTACGTGAAACCAACTACAGTTTGTTGACGCTCGCAGGCCCTGAAATTGGTGTTGCTTCGACTAAAGCATTTACCACACAGCTTGCGGCATTGATGCTATTGGTATTGAAAATTGGTCAAATTAAGCAAAGCATTTCAACTGACCGTGTCTCTGAAATTATTGCAGCGCTTTGGCATACACCAAAAGTGATTTTAGATACTTTACAAAATAATGCTGAGATTCTACGTCTATCAGAATTATTTGTTGAAAAAAATCACTGCCTATTCTTGGGTCGTGGAACTGAGTTCCCTATCGCACTTGAAGGTGCTTTGAAACTTAAAGAGATTTCATATATCCACGCAGAAGGCTACGCGGCTGGTGAATTAAAACATGGTCCATTGGCACTAGTTGATAATGATATGCCTGTAGTGATTCTTGCTCCACAAGATGACATGTTGGATAAACTCAAATCGAATATGGAAGAAGTGCAAGCACGTGGTGGTGAGTTATTTGTCTTTGCAGATGAAAATAGCGGGATCAAAGCCAAAGATCGTCAACACGTGGTTTATGTGCCAAGTGTGAATGAAATCTTGGCACCAATTGTGTATAGCATTCCAGTACAACTGCTCTCATATCATGTTGCAGTGCTGCGTGGAACAGATGTCGATCAGCCACGTAACTTGGCGAAGTCTGTGACGGTGGAATAATTTAAGGGTATTAAAAAGGGCGCTTAAGCGCCCTTTTTATTCAGTTTTATTTTTCAAAGAATAATGATATTAGTTCACTTTTATTTCTTTGCCACGGATATAACCATCAACATAGAACTCCAATTGCTCCAATGCCCAATTAACATCGGCTTCAATTGCAGTTAAGTTATAAATTCGCTCAAAAATAGGCAGTAATTCCTCAAGCGGATAATGCTTTTCAAATGAACGAAGAATACGACTATGATCCGTCACTTGAGTATCTTCCTGATCAATCAATAACTCTTCATACAATTTCTCACCAGGACGTAGTCCAGAATAATGAATTGCTATATCACCGATATCCGTTCCTTCTTCACGAACTTTTAAACCGCTTAAAGCGATCATTTGACGTGCTAAATCCTGAATTCGAACAGGATCTCCCATATCTAACAAAAATACATCACCACCTGTGCCGAGAGCTCCAGCCTGAATAACCAATTGTGATGCTTCGGGTATTGTCATGAAGTAACGAGTGACATCAGGATGTGTAACGGTAATCGGGCCACCTTTGGCAATTTGCTGTTTAAATAAAGGTACGACCGAACCTGAAGAACCTAGAACATTACCAAAACGCACAATACTAATTTGTGTTTGATTTTGCGCCTCAGCCATTGCTTGGCAATATAGCTCTGCCATTCGCTTCGAAGCACCCATCACATTGGTTGGGCGGACTGCTTTATCAGTTGAAATCAATACAAAGGTTTCCACGCCTTTTTTAACAGCTGCATTTACACTAAAAGCTGTACCCACAGAGTTATTTTTTAATCCTGCTAAAGGATTACATTCAACTAAGGGGACATGTTTATAAGCTGCTGCATGATAAACGGTTTGCACGTGGTATTGTTCAATGACTCGCTCAAGTTTAGCTTCATCTAATACTGTTCCTAAAATTGGAATAATTTCAATATTACAATTCAGACGTAGCTCTTTATCAATGCTATATAGTGCAAACTCAGTGAGTTCAAATATTACTAATTTTTGTGGATGGTTTTTAATAATTTGCCGACACAACTCCGACCCAATTGAGCCTCCTGCTCCTGTTACCATCACGACTTTATTCTGGATGTTTTTCGCCAGTAATTCAGGAACTGGAGGTACAGGGTCACGACCCAATAAATCAATAATATCAATTTCACGAATATCGGAAACATGGATATCACCATCGACCAATTTCGTTAAGCCAGGAATTTCAGTAATTTTAATATGCGCTGGCTCTAAGAACTTCACAATTTCACTTTTACGTGTACGTCCTACAGAGGGTAATGCAATTAAGATTTCATCTACTTTTTCTTGATCAAGATGCTTAAGTGCTTGTTCGGCATTATAAACCTTTAAACCACCAATAATTTGCCCTGTAAGTGACTCATCATCATCGATAAAAAATAATGGAAAATGCTCATCAGAACGATTTAGCATAGCCGCAATTTGTTGACCTGCGTAACCTGCACCATAAATCACAATTTTTCTTTTGGGCATATTCGTTTGTAAACTAGCTCTCACGATAAAACGAATTGCGCTACGACTAAACCACACCCAAGCAAACATTAAAAAACCAAACATCAATGGAATTGAAGTGGGTATAAATGCATGACTACAGTACGCTAAAGCGTATAAACCTAAGATTGTTAATCCTGTAGCAATTGCTAAACGCGTAAAAAAAACTTCATTAAATGTACGAACAATAAAATGATAAAGTCCACAAATGAGTGACATAGCTACAGCAAGAGTACTTACCCAAAGTGAGCCGTATGCGATATTAGGAACAACTTCAGCCCCTAAATTAAATTCACGTAACGCATAACAAAACCAGATGAGAACTGGAAACGCTAAAAAATCTAAAATTACTAAAAATAATTGTTTGGCGTATCGAGGAGAATTCACCAAGGGCATAATGACTGATTTCACAGGATTAGTCTTCTCTATGCTATTTATATAATTGAACTAAAAATGTTTTTAGTCGATCTAGCATTTTTAAACAAATGTAAAAATGTAAGCGAGTTCAATTACTGAGACTCGCCACACAGAAAATGAATTAAATTTTTGAAAGTACACTTTGAATTGCGTGAATTGTTGTACTTAAACTACTTTCACTTAAGGTTGGATGCACAATAAACATCAGACTAGTTTCTCCAAGTTTTTGTGCATTTGGTAAACGCTGTTCAGGGCGCCAAGGCGTTCCATCAAAAGCATGTTCTAAATAAACCTCAGAGCATGAACCACTAAAGCATGGGACACCTTGTGCCGTGATTTCATTCATAATGCGATCACGTGACCAACCTTCAGGTAAATGCTCTGGATTCACTTGAACATAACATTTATATGCTGCATGTACATATTCCTCACTTGGCTGTGAGACAGTTATATATGGTGTTTCAGCAAAGGCTGCATAGATTTTCTGCATGTTTTCATTACGGACCTTGGTCCATTCAGCCATTTTTTTCAACTGAATACGCCCAATGACTGCTTGCATTTCCATCATGCGCCAGTTGGTGCCAAACGAATCATGTAACCAGCGGAAACCTGGCGGGTGCTGCTTGTTATAAATGCTGTCAAAGTTTTTACCATGGTCTTTGTATGACCACATTTTTTTCCATAAGGCTTCGTCATTAGTGGTAACCATGCCGCCTTCACCGCCAGTGGTCATGATCTTATCCTGACAGAAAGACCAAGCACCAATGTGTCCAATAGAACCCGCAGATTTCCCTTTGTATTTTGCGCCGTGTGCCTGTGCACAGTCTTCAATAACATAAATGCCTTTATCGTGCGCTAGCTGCATGATTGGATCCATATCACACATCCAACCCGCCAAATGTACACAGATAATTGCTTTAGTATTTGGTGTTAAAACAGCTTCGATTGTACGCGCAGATATATTTTGCGAATCTAACTCTACATCTGCAAATATAGGGTTTGCACCAGCGGTAACAATAGAGCTTGCAGATGCTAAGAACGTACGTGAAGTCACAATCACGTCATCCCCTGCTCCAATGCCCAAGGCTTTTAATGCAACATCAAGCGCAACCGTACCGTTTGCCAAAGCTACGGCATATTGAGTTTCTGCAAAAGCGGCAAATTCTTTTTCAAATTCACGGCATTCTTGACCCGTCCAATAGTTTACTTTATTTGACAGTAATACTTTTGATACAGCATCTGCCTCTTCTTGCGTAAAGCTTGGCCACGGTTCAAATGCAGTGTTTAACATATCTATTTCCTAAATTGATTTTTTAAAAATCTTTATTTCTTCTCTAAAATTCGGGCTGGATTACCTACAACAATAACACCTGCGGGAACACTTTTAGTCACGACTGCCCCCATACCAACCACAGCACCTTTACCAATCACTAATGGTTTGTCTGGGGTACCTTGTTTGATCACCGCACCAGTACCAATATAGGCATGATCTTCAATGTGAATATTGCCATTGCATTTTACACCTGGTGCAAATGTGACATAGTCACCAATAACGCAATCATGCGCAACATAGCTATAAATGTTGGCATGGAAGAATTTACCAATTTTAATATTTGAAGTAATACATGTAAAAGGACACAGTAGACTGCCTTCACCTATTTCAACTTCATCTAGAATAACCGTATTCGCCGCTTGAATTTCTAAATGTTGAACATTGTCCTGATTTAAACGAGCTACCAATTTTTCACGTACTAGGCTATTTGCGATTGCAATTGTCACATGTTTATCGGTTTTAGAATCATTGATAAAATCCGTGTAGCTTAGTACTTTATATCCGTTTAAATCTGTATTTGCCTGACCGTCATCAATAAATACAAAATGTTCTTTATTTAATTCAGTAAATTGCGCACGTACTAGTGGCATGACTTCTTTACCAAATCCGCTTGCACCGTAAACACCAATCAATTTATTCGACATTATTCTTTATCCTTATGTTTCGATCCTGTAAAGCGAGTCATGGTTGCCTCACCTTCTGCACTAATGTCATCTTTAGCAATAACCTTTTGCACAGTTTTCAACATGATTTTAAAGTCGAGCCAGATGGACTGGTTTTCAACATACCATGTGTCCAGCTTGAATTTTTCTTCCCAGCTAATAGCATTACGCCCATTCACTTGGGCATGACCCGTCATGCCTGGGCGCACATTATGGCGTTTTGCCTGTTCTTCATTATATAAAGGCAAATATTCCATAAGTAATGGACGTGGGCCAACCACACTCATATCACCTTTAATCACGTTCCATAGCTCTGGCATTTCATCCAAACTGGTTGAACGCAGCATTTTGCCAAATGGGGTCAAGCGTTCACTATCGGGTAGCGGATTACCTTGTGCGTCTACTGCATCTTTCATGGTGCGGAATTTGATCATTTCAAATGGCTTACCATTGAGCCCTGGACGAACTTGACGAAACAACACCGGCGAACCTAGATTTTTTTTCACTTTATAAGCAACGTATGCATATAGAGGGGAAAGCAGAATAAGTGCAATAGAGGCAATAATAATATCAAGCAATCTTTTCATTAATTGGAATCACTTTGGAAAAACAATACTTTCAAGTTTGGTTGCAATTTTGGAATAATCTAAATGTTGTAAAACGTATTCCTTCCCACGTAGCCCCATGTCTTGGCGCTGGTGTTCAGGTAAATGGTATAACTGCAAGATTGATTCCGCAATCAATGCAGGATTTTCGGCATCGATAGTTAAACCTGCATCTGCCAGTTCAACAATGTCGCCTTTTCCAGAAAAGGCATGAATCACTGGTTTAGCTGAAAAAAGATACTCAGGCAGCTTATTCGGTGCTATACCAAAGCGATAAAGTGAATTTTTTTGCCAGCCTATATAACAGATATCAAATGTACTTAACATCGATTGAATTTGCTTCTTGGGAATGGCATCAATAAACGTAATATTATCCAATCCTAAATCTAATGCCTTTTGAACCAAATGCTGTTTTTCTTTCCCTGAACCGACAAGTACGAAATGAATATCTTTATACGCCAACAATAATTTAGCAGCATCAATTAAATCATCTATCGCATTTGCTACACCTATTGTACCTGTATAGCCAACAATAAATTTATTCTTTGGTAACTGTGATAAAACTTCTACAGACAAATTTTCTTTATGAATGACCTCATTTATTGATATTCCATTTGGAATCCAATTAAATTTTTTAGGGTTTAGCCCCCTACTCGTCATATGTTCTACAGCATTGAAGAGATTAGAGAATACATAGTCTGACTTTTGGTATGCTCTATCTTCAATCCACTGCATGAATCTAACAAATGGATGCTTGGGAGAATGCCCACCGAGCTCTATTAATGTCAAAGGCCAAATATCACGAACTTCAAAAATAAATTTAGATTTAAATTTATTTGCAAGATGCTTAGCTCCTAAGTAACCAATAGGTGAAGGAGATGAATACAAAATTGCATCAGGTCGGTCAGTAATAACTGATGTCAATTTTGTCAGTGCCCAAGAAAATTTAAACCAATTCAGCACACGTTGTTTGCTGTGAGCTTCTTGGTATTCTGGTAAATTCACCCAGACGAAGGTAAAATTTTTATCAATTTTTTCTAACAGATATGGTTCTGAAAATTGCTTCGGTTGACGTAGTAAATGACTATATCGCCCCGCAATTAAATAAACTTTATATCCTTTTTTTGCTAATTCCTGCGCAAGATAATAATGTCTTCCGCCCATTGCTGTTTCAGGTGTTGAGCTATATTGGTTGATGAGCCAAATGGTTTTAGATGTATTCATAACTCACCTTTTTTAAACTTGCTTACTGTTGACTCTAAAACATGGATCATTTGAGTAATGCAGGATTTCCAAATATAATTTTCTAAGACCTGCTTTTGAGCGTTTTTACCATATTCAGCAATTAATTGTGGTTGTGTAATCAATTCATACATGGCATCCGCTGCTTGAGTAATATTCTCACTCTCCACAATAATCCCAGTCTCATGATCAATAACTAATTCTGGTAGTCCCCCAACATTAGAAACAATCACAGGACATTGATTTAGCCCTGCTTCAAGTATTGCTACGCCAAAACTCTCACTTCGGCTTAATGCTACGTAAATATCTAATTTTGCTAATTCTTGTGGTACTCGTGAATATTCAACTTGCCCTACAAACTCTATAAACTCACGAATATTTAAGCGCTCTGCGAGTTTAGTGAGATTAACTAACTCGTCACCACCACCAACAATGCGTAAACATAACGCTTGCGCTACTTCTGGTTTACTTTTACATAATTTCGAATGCAGTAAAGCGAAAGCCTCTATAAGAATATCTATTCCATACACAGGCTTTAAAGATTTAACTGTCCCTATAACAATCTTATTTTCAGAGATAAAGCCTGATTGTTTGTAAATTCGGTTGTTATAAAAAACTGATTCATCAACACCAAAGGGGGTAATTTCAATAGGCTTATTCAGTTTAATCAATTTAGAAGTTTCAACTGCCATACATTGGCTAGTTGAAGCTACAGTATCCGCACTTAAAAGATTCTTTTTTACAAGCCATTTATGAATAAATGATTTCTTAGGAAACAAAAAAATATCACTTCCCCAAACAGAAAGTACATATGGATGGAACCCAATTAACCTTGCTGTAGTTCCATAGCCACTGGCATAATGTGCATTGATAATATCTGGTTTGATTTCGTTGATTAATTTTTTTACTTTCGAAACCATCGTAAAATATCCTAAATTACCTTTAAAAGGTAATTCGTAATATTTAACTCTTTGATCTAAATTATGCATTAATGGATGTTGACTGATCAAGAAGACCTGTAACCCAGCTTCCTGCAACCCATTAGCCCATTTAATAGTATGAATACTATTTGCGCCTGCAAGCAATACTATTTTCATAAGCTATTCACTCTTTCTAGCTCTATATCGAATCTTTGCTCCCATGTTAAAATACTATTTTGGCTAAACTCTAGAGAATTAGAAGATAATTTATTAAAATCAATTTCATTATTAATAATTTTGTCAAAAATCAATAATAAATCCGGGATAATCCTATCCTCACTAATTAACAAGCCATTTAAACCGTCCTTAATATATAGACCTGTATCTCCATTATTTACAGCTATCATAGGAGTTCCACATTGCATTGCTTCAAAAAAAGGATTACCAATATTTGAAGATTCATATAAGCTAAAAATACCTTTTGATGATTTTAAAAGCGGATATATTTTCGCATTATCTACAGCACCTAAAAAACAGAAAAATCTCTCTATATTATAATTCAATACTAGGTTTTTAAGATAATCAAGGTCTGGCCCATCTCCTACTATAACAAACTTATATTTAAATTTATTTTTAAACTCAAATAAGCTAAAAGCTTCAATTAACAAGTGAACTCTTTTAATCTTAGTGAGCCTAGAAACTAAGATAAAATAATTAAAATCTAAATCTAGATTACAACTATCTAAGTTAGATTCAGAAACTTTATTAACACCATTCGATATAAATAAAAAGTTTTTTAAAGATTTAGATTTAATTTTTTTTAAAACTTTATCACCTTGAGTACCATCATTTGTCATAATCATAAGATCTGAGGGTAACCATAAAGCCAATAGAGTATCTAAATTAAAGATTAGATTAAAGTAACGTCTGTGCAAAAAATGTTCTTTAATATAGTAGACACCTTGAAACCTAGAAATATATTTTTTATTTTTAAAAAATAATTTTAATATATTTGAAGCTAATACACCTTGCATTTCATAGCCATAAATAATTTTACAATCTTTATTTTTTAAAAGAAATACTAGCCCTTTAACAAAAAGAAGAAAAACAACTAATATAGAACTTAACTTTGTAAATAAAAGAGAAATAAATCTATTATTACTTGCTCTTAAATTGGGAAAAGGCCAATAAAATCTTTTCAAATTACCGCCTTCAAGTTTTTTTTCTTTCTCATAAAAATAATTACCTTTTTTCGAGTTATCACGATATACAATGTAATTAACATCATAACCATTTTTTATATAGGCTTCCGGTGTTTTATATATAACTTGTATCGATTTATCTTTAAAATCAATTCCAGATAAAAATAATATTGATTTTGCTTTCATAAAAATTCCTCTACTTAGCTTTTAGATACTTCGATAACACCATTATCATTGTTAAATATATCCACACAAAGCCCTGATATAACATCCAACTCCTGTGGAGGAAAATCACAAAAACAGTTAATAGAGTACACAATAAAATAGTATTTTTGTTTTTAATAGCATTAAAACATATCAACATAAAAAAAATAAATAGAAAAAATAAAGATATAAAACCTGAAGACACAATAAATCTTCTATAGTCGCTAATTAGAATATCATTTAATGACAAAAACTCAAAACCTTTACCCCAAAAATAATTACTTAAACTAATTTCCCCCAAATAATCCCCCCCTCGGGATCTATCTTCTAGGACAGAATCTGTTTGAAACTTATAAAAAAACAAGTTATCCATTAACGAAGTAATAAAAGGTATATACAAATAAGACAAACAACTAATAAAAATTAAAATAATTGGAATAACTATTTTAGTTGATTTTAAGTTCTTTAAAAATAAAATCAAAAAATACAATATATAGGCAGAGGACGAAAATGTTAGGAATAAAGCAATCGTTATGATTTTACCCTTAAAACTAGTAAATGTCTTTTCCATTAGAATTAATGCCATAGCTAAATATATACCAAAATGTCCTGGCTCCTGAAACCACCCATTTGCACGATAAATATTTAGACCTCCAACATTAAAAGCTTGAGAATCTAAGAAAACTGCTGAAAAATAAATAAAAGCTCTATCTGTTCTAGCCTCATTATTTATATAAATATGAGGAAAAGGAATATTAAAGGTCAAAAATACATATGAAATAATTGTAAAAATAGAAATAGCAGCCATTATATTAATAAAATTATTAGCAGCCTTATAAACCACCTCTCCATCCATTAAAAAAACCAAAAAAACTAAAAAAACCAGAACTAAATTATATAAACTAAATATATCAAACTCTCTAAATGGAATAAAAATTAAAGCTAACAATACGAATAAAATTATAAAATTTAAATCCAACTTCCTAATAATTAAAAAATTATTAAAAATAGCAAATAGTAATAAAACAAGAACTGGGACAACAATAACATATGCATTAAACCAAGTAAAAAATGGTTTAGCGAAACACAATAAAGTCACAGACAACAACAAAGAAATTATAGTTTTTTTATTTAGCATCATTATAAATCACACTCTTATTTAGTCTAACAAAATACATAATTACCAAAAAAAATATGATGTAAAAGATAAAGCTTGAGCATGCAAAATATTCAATTGATAAAGATGGAAATTTTTTTGAGAAAATCAATAAACCTATAATTCTTAATAGAAAACCAAATATATGTAAACACATTGCAACTTTTTGTTTATTTAGAACATGAAGTGCCATAGAAAGGGGGGATGTTAACAGTTGAAAAATAAACCATGGTAAGAGTAAAAGTACTATACTACCTGAACCAGCCCATTCTTTTCCAAAAATTAGTGGAAATAAGTAAGGAGATAAAATCCCTATTAATATTAAAGGCATCACTCCTAAAAATATTAATTTTTTAATGATAGCAAATGTAAAAGAAAATAAATTTCCTTTTAAAGCTTCATTTCTTGCATCAGACAAATATATTTGAGATATAGCATTTCCTATTAACATAATAGGTATAGCCATGATTTTCATAGCCAACATCAAATATCCTGTTTTTTCTCCAGAAACTGTTAGAAAAATTATTATTATAGGCAAATGAATACTTATACTACTTAAAAGGCCTTCTATTAATGAATATTTAGGATAATTTTTATTTTTAATAAAGACATCTATTAAACTATATTTAGTTATCTGTCTTAATTTTTCTTTATTTTCACTAAAAAAGAAGTAAATTAGCCTTACCCCACCCCCAATAAAATTAAATAACTGACCATATATTAATCCTACACTTCCTGCATTTAAAGAACCACTTAAGATTTGAACTGATGAAGATGATACAGATTGTACTAATCTAGTTTTCGCTATAAGCGTATATTTTTTTCTTCTTACATTCCAATACTGTAAAGAGGAATACACTCCTGATAAAAAAACCCCCAAGGGTATAGCCCATAAATACCTTAATAGTTCAAGTTTATTAAAGCTTTTTAAAATATTTTCTCCCCATAGAAATAGTGTAAGAGCGATTATCATAGTAAGCAAAATATTGCAAATAATTGACAAAACTACCAAAGCTATTGCATCTTCATCTTTTTCCTGAATTGTTATAGCTATCTCAAATCGAAAGCAGGCACCAACTGCCAAAATAGATACAGATGCTAAATAGACAGAAAATATTGCAAAATCATCAGGAGTATATAATCTAGTTATAAATGGCAGGCATAATAAGCTAATTAGTTGAGCAAAAGCAGTACCTCCAACCAAAACAGATACTGCTTTTAAAAAGCCTCCCTGTGCATTTAACTTTGCATTAACTTTATCAAGAAGGCTTTTCACAACTATTTACTCAAAAGTGCCGCAACAATTTTTTCTTGAGCTTCTGCAGTCAAATAAGGATGCATTGGCAAACTCATCACGCGCTCAGCAATTGCATCACCTACTGGTAGGCTTACATTCGCATTGGCAACTGCTGGCTGCTTATTCAATGGGATTGGATAATGTACCGCTGTAGGAATACCCTGCTCTTTCAGCTTCGCTTGCACAGCATCACGGTTTTCAACTTGAATGGTATATTGCGCCCATGCACTCTGATTATGTGCTTCAATACATGGTGTAGTATTAACACCCGCTTCATTAAACAGTTTGGTATAGGTTTCTGCTACACGCTGACGCGCTTGCATTTCTTCATCCAAAATTTCAAGTTTTGGCAAAAGAATGGCAGCTTGTAATGTATCCAAACGACTATTCATACCTACACGAATGTGATGATAACGACGGTCTTGACCATGTCGTGCAATTTGGCGAATCACTTTTGCCAGTTCATCATCATTGGTAAAAATCGCACCACCGTCCCCATAGCAACCTAAAGGCTTACTTGGGAAGAAACTTGTACAAGCCACAGTAGTTAAGTTACAACTTTTACGACCTTTATAGGTTGCACCAAAGCTTTGCGCTGCATCCTCAATAACAGGAATATTATATTTCGCTGCAATTGCATTGATTGCATCAAAATCAGCGCATTGACCGTACAAGCTTACTGGAATAATTGCTTTCGTACGCGGGGTTATCGCTGCCTCTAATTGTTCAACATCCAAATTATATGTATTTGGATTGACATCGACATAGACAGGCGTCGCACCCAATATTGCAACTGTTTCAGCTGTTGCAATATAGGTAAATCCGGGCGTAATCACTTCATCACCCGGACCGATACCAAACGCCATTTGTGCAATTTGTAAGGCATCGGTACCATTTGCACATGTAATACAGTATTTTGCACCGACATAAGCAGCAAGTTTTTCTTCTAACTCTTTTACCTCAGGACCTAAAATGTATTGACCATGTGTTAATACATGTTGAATACCCGCTTCAATCTTATCTTTTAAACGAGCTTGCTGAGCTTTTAAATCAATAAATTCAATCATGTTTATGCCTGTTCTTTGATTACAGTGCTACCAGACAATCGGTATATCGCACCTGTATGGGAACACACAGATTCTGCATTACCGGTTAAAGGTAAATCTAACTGTTCACCGAACTCACTCATCCAACCAATTTGTTTTGCTGGAACACCTACCATCAATGCATACGCCGGTACGTCTTTATTAATGACTGCACCAGCACCGACAAACGAGTATTCACCAATCGTTACACCACAAACAATGGTACAGTTCGCACCCAGTGTTGCGCCTTTTTTAACCAAGGTATTACGATATTGGTCTTTGCGTTCAATTAAAGAGCGTGGGTTATACACATTGGTGAAAACCATGCTTGGTCCACAAAATACACCTTCTTCCAAGGTCACGTTATCGTATACCGACACGTTATTTTGAACTTTACAATGGTCGCCAATAACGACTTTGTTGCCAACGAATACGTTTTGTCCTAAAGATACGCCTTGACCGATTTTGGCACCGCCACATACGTGAACAAAATGCCAAACTCGCGAATCGCTTCCTATTTGCGCACCTTCATCAACAATCGCTGTTTCATGTTGATAAAAACTCATAATCATTCCCTGATTTATTTTACTTTAGCTAATAATGGATGTGGGTTCGCAGGGTTTTCCACAATAGGAGCAACACGAATGACTTCTACTGTTTCAATTGCTGCTCGGTTTTCTTCCACACCGTAACCTTTGCCTTCCAAAATACGTTGATAACTCTGCGTATGTAAATCTGTAAAACCGCCTGAAAATTCTAATTCTTCATTTTCAATCGTAATACTACGGTAAGTTAGCTTTTCACCTTTTACAGCATTTGATGGCAGGTTATTTGCATCGATAGACAAGAACCAACGAACACGAGCACGTTCATATTCTAAATAGCCAGATGCAGTTTTTTCATCACGATAATGCACTTCATTTTTAACGATATCACCAAAAATGAAATGCAGCATGTCATAGAAATGCACACCAATATTGGTTGCTACGCCGCCAGATTTTTTATCTACACCTTTCCACGATTTTAGATACCATTTACCACGTGAAGTCAGATAAGTTAAATCGACATCAAATACTTTATCAGCAGGCGCAGCTTGTACTTTATCACGTAAAGCAATAATTGATGGGTGTAAGCGTAATTGAAGAATTGAGTTTACTTTTGCACCATACTGTTTTTCATATTCAGCTAACATATTTAAGTCTTCTGAATTTAAAACCAATGGCTTCTCACAAATTACCTCAATACCATTTTTTAGGGCATATTTCATATGAGGCGCATGTAAATAGTTTGGTGAGCAAATCGCAACGTAATCTAATTTCTGACCTTTAAGCTTCTGATCTTCAACATAGGCTTCAAACTGTTCAAACTCAGTAAAAAATTCAGCCTCAGGGAAATGACTATCCATAATCCCAACAGAATCGTTTACATCCATAGCAACGGCTAAATCGTTACCTGTTTCTTTAATCGCTTTTAAGTGACGTGGAGCGATATAACCAGCAGCACCGATAAGGGCAAATTTTTTCATTTATAAAACTTCTTAATTTTCAGATTAGAGACGGAATACAGTAAAACCTTGAGCAGTTAATTGATCGCGATCGAACAAACTTTTCACATCTGCAATGACAGGTTTTTCGGATTTCACCAAATTACGTAATTCTAAAGCAGACATATCACGGAATTCATTATGACCCACTGCAACGACTAAACTATCAACTTGGTGTTCAGCGTCAACCTGACCTAATTCAACACCATATTCATGCTGTACTTCTGCTGCATCTGCCCAAGGATCACAAACCACAACGTTTACGCCCCATTGTTTAAATTCAGCAATGACATCCGCAATTTTACTGTTACGAATATCAGGGCAATTTTCTTTAAATGTCACACCCAAGATACCAACAGTTGCAGTGGTTACATCAATTCCATTTTTAACCATATGTTTAATGGTAGATTGAGCAACATATTGCGCCATGTTGTCATTAATACGGCGGCCCGCCAAAATTACTTGTGGGTTATATCCCACTTCTTCTGCTTTATGTGTCAAATAATACGGGTCAACACCAATACAGTGACCACCCACCAAACCTGGACGGAAAGGTAAGAAGTTCCATTTACTACCAGCAGCCTCTAATACATCTATAGTATCTATATTTAGACGATCAAAAATCACTGACAACTCATTTACTAGCGCAATGTTTAAATCACGCTGCGTATTTTCAATCACTTTAGCTGCCTCTGCGACTTTAATACTTGCAGCTTTATGAGTGCCTGCTGTGATAATACTGCTATATACAGCGTCAACTAAATTTGCGATCTCAGGTGTGCTACCACTGGTAATTTTTTTGATCTTGGTGAGTGTATTTACTTTATCACCAGGATTAATACGTTCTGGACTATAGCCTGCGTAAAAATCTTGGTTAAATTTTAATCCTGATATTTTTTCAATAACCGGAATACAAACTTCTTCTGTTGCGCCTGGGTAAACCGTCGACTCGTAAACAACAACATCGCCCTTAGATATTACTTTGCCTATCGTTTCACTTGCTTTACGCAACGGAGTTAGATCTGGTCGGTTTACACCATCAATCGGGGTTGGCACAGTCACAATAAAGAAGTTACATTTTTTTAAATCGTCCAAATCAGCTGAAAATTGTAAATATTCTGCTTTTTTTAATTCTTCAGGCGAAACTTCTAAAGTGTGATCTTGACCACTTCTTAATTCATCGATTCTTTTTTGATGGATATCAAAACCAACAACTGGGCTTTTTTTACCAAATTCAACAGCTAAAGGTAAACCTACATAGCCCAACCCAATTACTGCTATTTTTAGTTCCGAGAGTTGCAACATTCCAGAGCCTTATAATTTATGATTTAATCATGTGAAAAACGCCTCATAATATAGCAGAAATAGCCCTTATATTTTTCGGGAATTATTATTTTTCGTAATCAAAAAATATAACTGCAAAATTCAACGTTTATTTTTTATCCAATATATTAATATTTGATTTTTAACACCAATTACTTAAATGAATTTATTATGTATTCATTAACAAATATGTGTTTTATTTCACACAATAATCATTACACTGTAGCAACACATTTTGACAGCAAATCCTAGGATGTTTACTTTACATAGTATAAAATGCTGCGTTATATATTTTAAAAATCAGGCGATTGCCTTTTTTACAATTCAATTATTTTTATAAGTAGGATTTCGAGTGAGTTACTATCGTTATAGCTTCTTGTTAGCACTCAGTTTAGGTATGACGGGTTGTGCAATCACATCAGGTCTTCAAACATATGATTTACAAAAAGAAGGTGTTTTCCAAACAGATCTAGGTTCAACTGTAAATGTCATCAAATTATCACAAGACAATTTAGCAGCCGTTCAACCCGCACAGATTAATCAACAAAATTTTGCTCACCTTTTCAATCAACAACAACAACAATATCGATTAAATTCTGGTGATATTTTATCCATTTATTTATGGGCATATCCGGAAATAACGCCACCTACAAATACCATTAGTAATGAAGAGGCGATAAAATCAAACGGTTACCAAATCGACCAAAATGGTTATATTCAATTCCCTATTATTGGCCGATATAAAGCTGCCGGAAAATCCCTAACAAAAGTCAATCAGGAGTTACGTAGCCAACTTGCCCGCTATTTAAAAACTCCAGATGTGATTGTTCGCGTTCTTTCCTACCAAGGCCAGCGTTATTCTGTCCAAGGTAATGTAATGAAAGGTGGTCAATTTAATCTCACCGACCAACCTACCAGCGTATATACTGCACTTGGTCTTGCTGGCGGTGTGAATACGCAATTTGGCGATAATACGTCTATTACCTTGGTACGCCAAGGACAAACTTACAACTTAAATAGCATTCAGTTAGAAAAGGCTGGCTATTCACTACATAATCTACTCATACAGCCTAACGATACAATTTATGTCAATTCACGCGAAAATCAGAAAATTTATGTAATGGGTGAATCTGGTAAAAATCAATCCCTACCAATGCGTGATCAAGGAATGAGTTTAAGTGATGTCTTGGGCGAAAGTCTTGGGGTAAACTCGCTTTCTGCAAGTCGAGGTAAAATCTACGTAGTACGTAGTGATATGAATAGTCCGATGACCGAAATTTATCATTTGGATTTAACCAGTATTGGTGACTTTGGACTCGCAAACCAGTTCAGAATGCGTAGCAACGATATTGTATATGTTGATGCATCTGGCTTGGCACGTTGGCAGCGCGTGATCAATCAGGTGATTCCTTTCTCAAATATGATCTATAACATCGACAGAATGGGTCAATAATGTTATTTAAAAATATTCTGGTGGTGTGTGTAGGTAATATTTGCCGAAGTCCTATGGCAGAATATCTTCTGAAAAAGAATCATCCCGATCTGAATATTTATTCAGCGGGAATCTCAGGCATGGTTGGACATCCAGCAGATGAAAAAGCTCAACACTGTATGCAAAAAATTGGCATCGATATGAGTGGACACATTGCGCAAAAATTAAATGCTGAACTGATCAAGAAATCAGATTTAATTTTAGTCATGAGTTCAAATCAACAAAAGCATATTGAACAAACATGGCCATTTGCAAAAGGAAAGACTTTTCGTTTAGGCCATTGGCAAGGTAAAAATGTGCCTGACCCATATCAGCACGATCAAGCTTTTTTTGACCAGACCTCAGAACTGATCCAATCTTGCATTGCAGATTGGACTAAACAAATTTAACTTTTGATGTACGATTATGAGCCAAAATACCAATACAGAAGATACAATTGATTTAAAGGAATTATTTTTCTCTCTGATTGCACAGTGGAAGTTAATTGCATTATGTGTAATTTTAAGTCTTGTTTGTGCCTTACTTTATCTTAGAACCACTCCCGACACTTATGCAGTCAATGCTTTAGTACAAGTCGAAGAGAATAAAGGGGCTTCTGCTGCCTTATTAGGTGATCTTTCTAATATGATTGATCAAAAACAACCAGCGCAAGCAGAAATTGAGATTCTTAAATCACGTTTAGTTCTAGGCACCGTGATTCAAAACTTACATCTAGATTTAAAAATTTCGGGTACTGAAAACTCTTTCACTGATCGCTTATTTTCGCCGCATGAATATGTCACAGAATATAAAAATAAATCAGTCGTTTTCAAAGATAATGAGAAAAGTTTTGAAATACGCCAATTTGATATTCCTGCACAATATCGTGACAAGAACCTTGGTCTCCAATTTCAAGATAATAAATTTTCTTTAATTGACCTCCAGACTGAACAAACAATTTTAACAGCACCATTGAACCAAAAAAGCTCTTTGCGTACAGCAGAAGGTTTTTGGGAAATCTCAATTTATAGCAAAGATCAATTCAAAGATGACTATTTAATTCAAAAACAGTCTTTACCTGCTGCAGTTGACAGTATTTTGGCAAATTATTCTGTTGCTGAAAAAGGTAAAATGACGGGCGTGCTTGGCCTTAACTATCAGGGCCAAGATAAAGAACATATTACAAAAGTTTTAAATGCCATTTTAGCAGCCTACAGCCATCAAAATATTGAAAGACGTTCGGCTGAAAGTGCACAAACATTAAAATTCCTCGACGAACAACTCCCTGAATTAAAACAGCAGCTTGATGTCGCAGAACGTGAATTTAACAAATTCCGTCAAGAGTTTAATACCGTCGATGTAACCAAAGAATCTGAACTATATTTAACTCAAAGCATCACTCTTGAAACTCAAAAAGCTGAATTAGAGCAAAAAGTTGCTGAAGCTTCTGCGAAGTACACTAGTGAACATCCAGTGATGCAACAAATGAATGCTCAATTGGGTGCAATCAATAGCAAAATTGGTGAATTGAATACCACCTTAAAAAAATTACCAGACCTACAACGTCGTTATTTACAGCTCTATCGTGAAGTTGAAGTGAAACAACAACTTTATACAGCGTTGTTGAATTCTTACCAACAGCTTCGTATTGCCAAAGCTGGTGAAATTGGTAATGTCCGTATTGTGGATACTGCCGTAGAGCCTATTGAACCAATTGCACCAAAAAAACTACAAATCTTGATACTTTCAATTTTTCTTGGTGGTTTCCTCGGTACATTACTTGCACTACTACGTAACATGCTACGCTCAGGAATCAAAGATTCTTCAGAAATTGAGAACACCCTTGATCTTCCGGTTTATGCCACTGTGCCACGTTCTCCTGTTCAGGAAAGTCGTATCAAGTTACTGAAGAAGAAAAAGACCATTCCTGTACTTGCGGTTAAAAATAGCGATGACATTGCGATTGAAAGCCTGCGCAGTATGCGTACTGCCATTCACTTTGCACTGACATCTGCAAAAAATAATCTGATCATGATTTCAGGGCCTGCGCCTGAAGTCGGTAAATCGTTTATTTCAACCAATTTAGCTACGATTCTTGCGCAAAGTGATAAACGCGTTTTAATTATTGATGCCGATTTACGTCGTGGTTATTTAAACAAATACTTCAATCATGATAACCAACCAGGCCTTTCTGAGTATTTAAATGGTCAGCGTGATCTAGACAGCATCATTAAAACCACTGAAATTCCAAATTTAAGTGTGATTACTCGCGGTAAGAGCCCTTCTAATCCATCTGAGCTTTTAAGTTCTGGTAAATTTAAAGAATTCTTAGATCTAATTTCACCGATGTTCGATCATGTGATCATTGATACACCTCCAGTACTTGCGGTGACAGACGGTATCATTATTTCGCAATTTGCTGGCGTGAATCTGGTGATTGCTCGTTATGCGAAAACTCAGTTAAAAGAGTTAGAGTTAACCGTGAACCGCTTTGAACAAGTGGGTGTGAAGGTCAATGGTATTATTCTAAACGACATTCAACGTAGCTCAGCAGGTTATGGTTATGGCTATAACTATTCTTATGGTTATAAAGCTTCAAAAGACCTAGACTGATTCAGCGCGTTGTAAAAAAGCCACCGAATACGGTGGCTTTTTTTTATTTGCGAAATTTATATTGCATGCCACTTTCTGTATAAAAAATGTTTTATATATTCATACCGTTATAGTATAAAAATAAGAACATGACTATGATGATCTTTCCTGCACCTTACCTGATCATAGAGATAGGTAAGCGCTGAACAGGAAAAGTCTGCTAGAATTTCAGCAACTTTTTACATATAAAATAATTGTGGGAAAATATATGAGTAAGGCCCTACCTATCGCTGTCGCTGTATTACTCGGCGGTGCCGCACTTGTTCCTGTTTACTATGCAACTAAAACACCTGCTACGCAATCAGCAACATCAACTCAACCAGCTGCAAATGCTTCTGCTGTCGCTAAAATCAGCTATGCTCTAGGTTATGAAGTTGCCCATCAAACGCCTCCAGAATTAGATATTGATAGCTTTGTCACTGGCGTTCGTGCAGGCCATGCTCGTGCAAAACCTGCATATACTGAAGAAGAATTACAAAAAGCATATGCTGAGTTCCAGCAAGAAATGCAAAACAAACAACTTGAAAGCAATAAGCAAGCACAAAGTAGCAGCGATAATTTCTTAACAGAAAACAAAAGCAAAGCTGGGGTTAAAACCACAGCTTCTGGTTTACAGTACCTAACAACGAAAGAAGGTACAGGTAAACAACCACAAGCGACATCGGTTGTTAAAGTCCACTACACAGGTAAGTTAGTAGATGGCACAGTATTTGATAGTTCAGTACAGCGCGGCGAGCCAATTGAATTTCCGTTAAACCAAGTAATTCCGGGTTGGACTGAAGGTCTACAGTTAATGAAGGAAGGTGGCAAAGCTACTTTATATATTCCCTCAAACCTAGGTTATGGTGCTCAAGGTGTTCCAGGAACAATTCCACCGAACAGTACTTTAATTTTTGATGTAGAACTCATTGAAGTTAAATAATAAAACCGGTACAGGAGAGCTTTTTTGCTCTCCTGCTTTATTTTGAGACTCGGTCATGAAATTACAGATCAGTATGTTGTGTTTGGCACTCTGCTCAAGCACTGTATTTGCCAAAGATGTCAGTAATAAAAGTAGTGCTGCAGAACAAGTGGGTTATAGTTTTGGTTATTTAATGGGACGCAGTAATGCTGAATCCATTAAGGATTTGGATATTGATGCATTTGTTGCAGGTTTAAAGGCAGCTTCTAAAGGTCAAGCTTCGTCATTAACAGATGAAGAAATGACTCGTGCTTTAACTCAATATAAAAAGCAAACCGAAGCGAAACAACTGATTGAATTGAAGAAAAAAGCGGACGCAAATGCGACTATTGGCACTACGTTTCTTGCTGAGAATGCCAAAAAACCAGGTATTCAGGTCACGAAATCTGGCCTGCAGTATCAAGTCATTCAAGCCGGCAAAGGCAAGTCACCCAAAGCCAATTCAAAAGTGAAAGTTCACTATGAAGGGCGCTTAATTGATGGCACTGTTTTTGATAGTTCAATTGCACGTAACCAACCTGCGATGTTCCAAGTGAGCCAAGTCATTCAGGGTTGGACGGAAGGTCTACAGTTGATGAAAGAAGGTGCAAAATATCGCTTCTTCATTCCTGCCAATTTGGGCTATGGTCAAATTGGTTCAGCAGACGTCATTGAGCCAAATAGCACGCTGATTTTTGATGTAGAGCTCATTGAAGTTCTCCCTAAATAACAATACCCACTTCAGGAGCATCGACAAATCTCGGTGCTCCTCAATATTTCTTCGTACCATTATTTTCTTTTACAATTTTTTTGATTGATTTGACTTAAAATTCACATTGATATCTTATATTTATTTCACAAAAACCAATTTCCATTTATTTTAAATCTTCATCAACTGCGTAGCCGCACATAAGGATTTGACCATGACCGTTAAAATTAAGACTCGCGAAATTCAATATACAGCAGCGGATGGAACTCAACTTTTTGGCTATTTTGCTGCTCCAGAGTTAGACACTGCGATCGCAGGTGTGTTAGTTGCCCCTGAATGGTGGGGACGCAATGAATATACCGAACAACGTGCGCGTGAATTGGCTGAACACGGCTATGCTGCTTTCGCTTTGGACATGTATGGTGACAAAAAAGTCACCACAGATGCCAAGCAAGCTTATGAATGGATGATGCAGACTTTTGATCATGCCGACACTATTGTGACCCGTGCGTCTGCTGCATTACACACTTTGGCACAGCAAAAAGAAGTAAATGCAGATAAACTCGCAGCTATAGGCTTTTGCTATGGCGGAAAAGTCGTGCTGGATTTAGCTCGTTCAGGTGCTGCATTAAAAGCTGTGGTGACCTTCCATGCAACACTTGCTACAGCGACTCCTGTACAAACAGGACAAGTTCAAGCAGAGATTTTAGTGCAACATGGTGAGCTCGACTCGATGGTGAGCTTAAATGATGTTGCAACCTTTAGAAATGAAATGGATGCTGCCCAAGTGAAGTATCAAATCAATATTTTTGAAGGTGCAAAACATGGCTTTAGCAACCCGATGGCGGATGAACGCGCCAAAGCCAACGGCGTAGATTTAGCTTATAACGCTACTGCAGAACAACAAAGCTTAGCGGCCATGTATGCCTTGTTAGCACGCCAGCTTGGTTCTTAAATCGCTAAGAACCACTACCAATATTGAATTTATAAAAATGAGGAGAGCACAATGACAGAACTCAATTGTCCATATTGCAATTTTGACGAATATGACGTGATTGCAAAAAATGATTTTGGTGTTGTACTTCCTGAACCACATACACTGTCTAAAGGGCATGCTGTCATTGTCCCACTACGTCATGTTGGTTCATTTTTTGAAATTACTGATAAAGAACGTAAAAGTTTAATGTCCTTACTTGAACAAGCGCGTAATGAATTAAATTTACGCTATCAACCTACTGGCTTTCATATTGGGTTTAATGATGGACAAGTTTTTGGCGAAGCCACTGAACATGTGCATATTCACATTATTCCACGTTATGAAAACCAAACATTGGCGCTTGATACCCGCTGGGGCTTTAAAAGCTAAACTTTAAAAATTCACACTCACTAAGGAGCTTCGGCTCCTTTTTTGATAGCCACTATTTTTGCATTTCCCCTGATATACAGATTTCGTTTTGAACAAAAAAGAATGCCTATAGAAAGATGTATACTAGGCAGATTTTTTCAATTTTGACTGTATTGCATGTTTAACTTTTCTGATGCCCTTCTCGACTGGTTTGATGTCCATGGTCGTCATGACTTACCGTGGCAAGTGAAGGATGACCCTTACAAAGTGTGGGTTTCAGAAATTATGCTGCAACAAACCCAAGTCAAAACTGTCCTACAATATTTTGATCGATTTATTCAACGATTTCCGACTGTTGAAGATTTAGGCCATGCCTCTTGGGATGATGTGGCGCCCTATTGGGCTGGCTTAGGCTACTATGCACGGGCTCGGAACTTACACAAAGCCGCAGGAATTGTTGCACGTCAGGGACATTTTCCAAGCAATCTTGAGCAGTGGATGGAACTACCGGGCATCGGCCCGTCTACCGCGGGTGCGCTGATGTCTTTGGGTTTAAGACAATATGGCGTGATTATGGACGGCAACGTCAAGCGAGTATTGTCTCGTTTCTTTGCTATAGAAGATGATTTATCGAAACCTGTACATGAACGGGCCATGTGGCAACTGGCGACAGAGCTCTGCCCCACTGAACGCAACCACGATTATACCCAAGCGATTATGGATCTGGGTGCAACGGTATGCACGCCGAAAAAACCACTCTGTTTATATTGTCCCATGCAACAGCACTGCAAAGCACATGCTCAGGGTTTAGAAACTGAATTACCTTATAAAAAGCCTAAAAAGCCTGTTCCAGTGAGAGAGGCTCAAGTCATGCTGATTCAATCTGCAGGAGAATGGCTTTGGATACAACGTCCGAATAGCGGTCTATGGGGCGGTCTATGGTGTTTACCTATTTTTGATCAACCCCATGAGTTTCAATCCCACACTCAGCAGCTTGGACTGAAACCTACCACCACTCAAGTGCAGATATCACATAGCTTTACCCACTTCACTTGGCTTTTAGAAGCTACTGTATTTACCGTTGCTGCCGATCAAAAAGAGCATTTAGCCATTGAATGCAACGCACAGTGGTATACCCCGATACAAGCCACTGCACTCGGTATTCCAACCGCCATGAAAAAACTCATTTCTACGCTAGAACTCGAAAGCCATTCTATGCCATAGTTTTGAACTGCTCATCAATTGTATAGGGACAAATGTGACTCAAGGATTTTTTCAGCTTCGCAAAGGATTGTTCGGTGGTATTGGTTTTATTTTGCTTTTACTCAGCGCCTGTACGTCGACTCCACCCAAACCATCAGGCAGTACATTGCCTGCTCATGAAGTGAAAAAATTACAAAACATGCGTTTATCCAATCAATTGCCTGTTCCTGTTCATCAAGTCAAACGAAGTGCGCTCAAGGATACTTGGGGCGCAGCGCGTAGCCAAGGACGAAGCCACGAAGGCATTGATATTATTGTTCCACGTGGAACAAAAGTTCTCAGTGCTACAGAAGGTTTAGTTGCTGACTTACGTAATAACAATTTGGGTGGTAAAGTGATATGGATTATGGGGCCCGCAGGTTCTTGGCATTATTATGCGCATCTTGATGGTCATAAACGTGGCTTAAACGTCGGCGACTATGTCAAAAAAGGTGATGTCATTGGCTATGTAGGTAATACTGGCAATGCTCGACATACTGCACCACATTTGCATTATGGCATTTACTTGGGTGAGAAAGGTCGCAATGCCGTTAACCCCTATCCGTATTTACGTTAATTTTAGGAAACATACATGTCAGAAGCGTTGATCAATCGTCTGGTGGAATTTGCAGAATCTGGTAATCAACAAAAAATCAGCCTCAATGGACAGTCTTATCAGGGCTGGATCATGGAGATCACTGAAGAAGCATTACTCATCAGCACCGGCTACGCAGACAAATCAGGTAAAGATGTATGGATTCAATTTGCCGATCTCGATCAAGCGGAACTGTTGTATTGGGACAATAAAAACGACCAATGGACTGTCTTTAAAATTTAAGTCAAAAGGAGTATTCAACATGACGATACAACGCTGTGCTTGGTGCTCCGAAGATCCTTTGTATATTGCCTACCACGACACTGAGTGGGCTAAACCTAGCTTTGATGAGCAGCATCTCTTTGAAATGCTGTGTCTTGAAGGACAACAAGCGGGGCTGTCTTGGATCACTGTGCTGAAAAAACGGGCCTGTTATCAGCAGCATTTTTTTCAATATCCCATTGCCGAAATTGCAGCGTTGAGTGACCTACAATTACAAGAAAAATTACAAGATTCAGGTTTGATTCGCCATATCGGCAAACTCACTGCCATTCGTGATAATGCCAAAGCATGGCAACAGTTAAAAGCCCAAGGGATTCATCCGGTGGAATTTCTTTGGAATTTTGTCGAAGGTCACATTGCCAACAACGATGTTGTTGAATATCGCAGCGCCCCTGCACAAACCGCTCAAAGTCAGGCCATGTCCAAAGCATTAAAACAGCATGGTTTTAAATTTGTCGGCCCAACGACTTGTTATGCTCTGATGCAAGCTATCGGCATGGTCAATGATCATGAAAATCACTGTGACTTTAAATACACGCTCGCAGAATGACCTCAAAAACAGAAAGGATAGAATAATGAGTGACAATACAATCCACGCCTATGCAGCAATGAACAGTGGTGAAGCCCTTGTTCCCTACCAATTTGATGCAGGTGAATTACAAGCCCATCAGGTTGAAGTCAAAGTCGAGTATTGCGGTCTTTGTCACTCAGATATTTCTATTATCCAAAATGATTGGAAATCTTCGGTTTATCCTGTAGTCCCTGGGCATGAAGTGATAGGAACCATTACCCAACTCGGCAGCGAAGCCAAAGGACTGAAAATCGGACAGCGTGTAGGCATTGGCTGGACAGCAGAAAGTTGTCAACACTGTGACCCATGTATCGATGGTCGCCAAGTGCAATGTACCGGAACCAAGACAGCGACGATCGTCGGTCATGCAGGTGGCTTTGCCGACAAAGTCCGTGCTGGCTGGCAATGGGTTATTCCCCTTCCAGATGATCTCGACCCAACCAGTGCTGGCCCTCTGCTCTGCGGTGGGATTACGGTATTTGATCCCATATTACAGCACCAAATTCAGGCCATTCACCATGTTGCCGTGATCGGCATTGGTGGTTTAGGTCATATGGCGATTAAACTGCTCAAAGCTTGGGGCTGTGAAATTACTGCGTTCAGTTCAAACCTAGATAAAACCGATGAACTTAAAGCCATGGGGGCTGACCATGTGGTGAATAGTCGTGATCTTGCTGCAATTAAAGCACAACGTGGTAAGTTCAATTTGATTTTAAGCACGGTCAATGTGACGTTGGATTGGCAAGCCTATCTTTCGACTTTGGCACCGAATGGAAGCGTTCACATGCTTGGCCTAGCACTTGAGCCGATGCAAATCCCCGCAGGTATGCTGATCAGCGGTGCTAAATCGGTCACTGGCTCATCAACAGGCTCTCCTGCAGCACTGCGTGAATTACTTCGATTCGCCGCACGTCAAAATATTGCACCTCAAATTGAAATGTATCCAATGTCTCAGGTGAATGAAGCGATTGAACGTTTGCATTCAGGAAACGTGCGTTATCGTATCGTGTTGAAAGCTGATTTTTAACGGCAAAAATCTAAGCCCCAAAAGCTTGCTGCATGCAGGCTTTTTTTTGTATGCTTTATGGACTCATTAATCTAGATGACATTTGTGTTTCTACATTCCTTACGCACCCAATCTGCAAGCAACAAAATGGCCTGCTGAATATCTACAGACAACTCATGCCCGGCATTTAGACGAATACAGTTGTTATAACGATTGTCCTCACCAAAAATTAAACCTGGCACAATATTGATGCCATGTTTTTGCGCATGGTAATACAGCGCCAAACTGTCTATTTGTTCAGGCATCTGCAACCACAGTGCATAACTGCCTTGAGGCCGATTTAGACGGACATCAACCCCTTGAAAAACATCGTAAATATACTGACGATACTGCTCGACTTGCACCATTAATTTAGGACGCAATTCAGCAAGATGTTGTCGATACGCACGACTAAAAATCAAATCGGCAAGTCCTAACTGCAAAGGCGTATTCACCGAATCATTTTGCAAAAGTAATTTGGGACGCAAATGTTGCAAATGTGGTGGAAGACAAAACCACCCCACCCGATAAGAAGGCGATAAAGATTTTGAAATCGACCCACAATAGATCACATAGCCCGCCCGATCCCAATATTTGATAGGCAATGGTCGCTTTGCATTGAAACTACACTCAGCATAAATATCATCTTCAATCACATAACATTGATATTTTTCAGCCAGTTGTGCAATTCGTTCCTTATCTTCATTACTTAAACAAAAACCCAAAGGATTTTGAAAATTTGCAGTCAATAAGCATACTTTCGCGCCTGAATCCCGCATTGCCTGCTCTAAACGATCTAAATCAAAACCTTCCGTATTGGCAGGAATTTCAACAATTTTCCGCTTCAATAAAGCCAATAATTGCAATTGTCCGTTATAGTTCGGCGTCGGGACAATGACACTCTCCCCTTCCGCACTCAGATTTTGCAACATCACTGACAAAGCCGGCATACAACCATTGCTGATGTAAATATCATTCTTAGGCATGTAAAAACCATCTTCAGCCCAATGTGCCGACAAAGCTTCACGCAATTGTGGATGTCCTTGCCGATTGTTATATAAAAAATCTTCTGGTTTACAATGCTTTAATGCCCTTTGGATTGAACGTCTGATTGCTTCAACAGGAACAAAATTGGGGGACAACTGAATTGAACCCAAATGAATCAGGCGACTATTTGCAGATGCTTCATGGATCTGAATTTGCAATTCTAAATTCGAAATTTCACGAGGTCGGGAATCAAAATCAGGATGATTCGGCACGGCAATTTGCTGGGCTTTCTGTGAGACTTGCACAAAATAACCAGACTTTTCTTTGACATAAATCAGGCCTTTGGCTTCAAGTAATTCATAGCAGCGTTTCGCGGTATTTAAACTGATCTGATGCTGCTGTGAAAATTGACGTAGCGCATACAGACGCTGCCCTGCGGCCAATTCACCACTATAAATTTTCTGTGCCAACTGCTGCGCAAGCTGCTGATATTGAAAAGCCATCTGTACCCTTTTTTTAATCATTCTTGTATCTGTACCCATTAAGTTAACAGATTTAAGCTGAATGCATCAGGTTGATATCTCAAAAATAACGATAGGGGGAAAATTAAATGAATGACTTCACGCAGCTTCGAGCGGGTCTAATCATCATCAGTACACTCACGCTTATGGCGTGCCAACCCGAACAGCACACTCAAGCTCAAAGCCAGCAAAATTTTATCTGTAAATCTTTAATTCAAGGTTTTTTGAGTGCCCAAAAACTGACGCAATATGAACTTGAGCAGATCCAACCGATCACTAGCGGCGGGTTACATCAGCAGCTATATATTTATAAAGCCAAATCTGAAAACGGCATGAATATCATGCCGCAGCAAGCCAAACTTCGCTTTGCCTGTGAACAAATGACCGCGCGGCAATTTCAAATCAAGTTACATCCGCATCCATTTCCAGAACAAACCTTACTCAGTATCGAACTTCCAGAAGCACAGCACATGCAGCAATTGACGGCATTTCGTCTGCCTGATCAGCAAAGTCATTGATCGTTCATATTGAACTAAATCATTGCTAAGGCTTATTTTAAAATTTCGGGAAAGGTCACAACAGTTTTGCTTTTACCCAGCTGCACTTTCATTTTTTGTAGCATTTGATAAGGCTGTTGCTGCACAAACATATTCACGAAACTGAGCGGAATGGAGCCTTCCGGATTGGCATAGCCATAGGTCGACACTTTGACTTTTTGATTGCCTAAACGCTGGAAGGTCCAATCGCCCTCATAGTCGGTGAGGCGTACATAATTGGGATTGATCGGATAACCTTTTTTAACTGCTTTATTTTGGATGCTAATGATGCCTTGTGCATCTTTACGCATTTTGCCTTGTACCACCAAATCACGGTCTTTTAAGGGAAAAGGAAAATCCAACACCATATATAAACTGAATTCACCTTTCTGGTCATCGCGGGATAAGACTTTGACACTGCCCATATAAGGGACCCAATTCACTGCATTTTCCACATCTAAAATCAGGGAAACCGCTTTTTCGATGGGCACATCAAAACTAGTTTCAGCTTTGTATTGAAAGACAGGATTTTGAGCATTTTGGTAGGTCCAAACCTTAATATTATTTTTATTAATCGTGAGTTTGGCATTATCCATAGTTTTCGCTTGTACTGCCGCAGTGAATGCGACAGCACAGGCCATAAAGATGACTTTTTTCATTCCATTGATCGTCTTATTTTAATTTTATGCTGTTGTTATAACGGATTTTAACGCGCTTTTATACGTCAATATCGTTAAAACCCAGTACATCTTTCATATCGTACTTACGTGCTTCACGACCAACTACCCATGCAGCTGCACGTACTGCACCAGAGGCAAAGTTCATACGGTTAGTCGCTTTATGGGTAATTTCAACACGTTCGCCATCCGCAATAAACATCGCAGTATGTTCACCGACAATGTCACCACCACGAATCGTTTGAAAGCCAATGGTTTGACGTTCACGTGGACCCGTATGACCTTCACGGCAATACACAGCATCTTGTTTTAAGTCACGTCCTAAAGCACCGGCAATGGCTTCACCCCACATCAGCGCTGTACCTGATGGTGCATCAACTTTATGGCGATGATGGGCTTCAATCACTTCAATATCCACAGTATCGCCAAACACTTTTGATGCCAATTCAAGAAGTTTGATTGAAACGTTTACACCGACAGAATAGTTCGCTGCATAGACTACTGGGGTTTCTGTTGCTGTTTCATCGAGATAAGCTTTTTGCTCATCATTCATACCTGTGGTACCAATGACAATCGCAACGCCTGCTTCACGGCAAAGTTTAAGATGCTGTGCTGTTGCTGCAGGTGCAGTAAAATCGATCACGACATCACAATCTTTTAAAACCTCAGCTAGGTTACCGACAACCTTTACGCCAACCGCGCCAATCCCTGCAAGTTCACCGGCATCTGCACCGACCAAGCTACTTTCAGGACGTTCTACCGCAGCAGCCAATTGATAACCAGCTTGCTGAACCGCCTGAATTAAGATGCGTCCCATACGACCGCCTGCGCCCAAGATACCAATACGTGGAGCTGCTGACATAACATTTTCCTAATGTTGATTCGAAATTGGTCTTACTATATCAAAACTCCATGCGCAGGCTAAGTTACAAACAAAAAAATCCTGCATTTTCCGAAGGACTTTTGCAAATCAACTTCTACCACAGACGCTGACTATTCCCTCACCAAGTTTGGGTATTTTCACGGTATGATAGGCACGTTCTATTGATCTTGAATATTCATGAAAACCCTATTGTATCTTTGTGCGGCAGTCTGTATTGCACTGGCATGGCTGATTCCGATTCATTACCGACCTTGGGCCACGTATACCGGTGAGCTTTATACCTTCTTTGCTCTGTTTGCCTTAGCGGCAACCTTCTTTAAAGAAAAGCTCATGGTGGCAAAAATTTCCTTGCCCCTGTTGCTTTTAGCGCTGATTCCCTTCGTCCAACTGGCTTTTGGGCAGGTATATTATTTTAGTATCGCCTTGCTCTGCATGCTGTTTGTGTTCAGCTTCTGGCTGTGTATCAATCTTGGTTTTAGCCTCTCGCAAGGTACAGAAAAACGCGAAAAAAACTTCCTATACCTGAGCTATACCTTTGTTGCTTCTGGGGTCATGACAGGGCTCATCGCAATATGTCAGTGGTTAGATTTCGACTCGTTTCTTCCTTTTGTGATGAAAATTAGTGGAACTACGCGCCCATTTGCAAACTTTGCTCAGCCGAATAACATGGCCACGTTTTTGCTCATGTCTTTGTTAGCCTGCCTATATGTTTATGAACAGCAAAAAGTTAAAACCCGCTATTTGGTCACTTGTGCAATTCCTATTTTAATTGGGGTCGCGCTCAGCCAATCTCGCACCTCTTGGGTGGCAAGTATCTGTGTCCTAGTCTATTTGGCTTATGCACAGTACAAAGATTATATCCGTCTTCGCTGGTTTTACAGCTTGGCCTGGTTTATCGGCTTTGTGGCACTGATTGTATTGATGCCAAAATTAAGTCAAATCATGAGCCAAATATCCGACATGAATATTCAAGAAAGTCGTGACGTAGCCGAACGTGCTGGTGGAGATATGTCTCGTTTAGCCATTTGGCAACAAATGGCGCATGCCGTAGCTGCACAGCCTTGGTTTGGCTATGGTTGGCATCAAACCAGTAGTGCTTTTGTCTCGATCTCTGACACGGTGCAAGGGCCTGTATGGATTCGTAGCTCACACAACTTTATTTTGGATTTCTTATTGTGGAATGGCGCCATTATTGGTGTGCCGTTCTTGGCCTATTTCGCTTATTGGGGCATCCAATTACAGAAGTTAGCCAAGTCTGCATTATCTGTCATTTGCCTATTAATGGTCGGTGTCTTCGTTATTCATGCCATGTTGGAGTTTCCGCAAAACTACGCATATTTCTTACTACCTGCGGGTTTTATTATCGGGATTCTTCAAGCAGCAAAGCCACAGACGGCTACATTGAGTCTGTCTCCGTGGTTTATCCGCATTGTTTTCGTGATTGGTGCCGTGCTGATTACGGTGATTTATCGTGATTATGCCAATGCAGCGATTCAGCTGGGTCAGGCATCAAAATATGAAAAAATGCCGGAGAAAATCACCAACCATGAGCCGATCTATTTGCTGACGGAATTTAGACATCGGGTGGCGATTATTCGTTTAAATCCGTATTCCATCGTTTCTGAACAAACCATTCAGGAGACTGAAAAATTGGTTCGCAGCTACCCAGCGAAATATCACATCATTAAATATGCACGTTTATTGGCATTTAATGGTCGTGAGGCTGAAGCACGTCATCAGCTACAGCGTCTTAAAAATATTTATCGGCTCGACATGAGCTATGAGAGTTTATTAGCGCCGATAACTCCTCCGAAACCTTAAAATGCTCGATAAAAAAGCCTGCAATTATGCAGGCTTTTTTATACCTGAGTTCACATCACAGCGAACTCAAGCAAATCATTTCAATTAATCAAACAAACGGTCGAAGAATGATTTTTTCTTCGGAGATGATTTATTGTCATCGCCATCCATCGTGTCTTGTAACTCTTTCAACAATTCACGTTGACGAGCCGTTAAGTTCACAGGCGTTTCCACCACAATACGGCAGAGTAAGTCACCGGTCATGCTGGTACGTACAGGTTTCACACCTTTACCACGTAAGCGGAATAATTTACCGGTTTGAGTCCCTTCAGGTACTTTCAAGCTCACACGACCATCGAGTGTCGGAATTTGAATTTCTTTACCCAATGCAGCATCTGCAATGCTTACAGGCACATCCATATATAGGTCAGCGCCATCACGTTGGAAGATTTCGTGTTCACGTACCACCACTTCTACATATAAGTCGCCTGCTTGGCCATCACGGATAGCCTCACCTTTGCCACTTAAACGTACACGGTCGCCATTATCCACACCTGCAGGAATGGTCACTTCTAAAGTTTGCTGACGGTCAGAAACCCCTGAACCATGACATTTATTACATGGGTTCTTAATAATTTTACCTTGACCACGACATGTGCTACAGGTTTGCTGCACAGAGAAGAAGCCCTGTTGCATACGCACTTGACCTGCACCATGACAAGTTTTACAGGTTTCGACGTCGTTTGGATTTTTAGATCCTTTACCACCACAGGCATCACATGGCGCTGGCGCAGTAAAGGTAATGGTTTTTTTCACGCCTTTTACAGCTTCCTCAAGGGTAAGCTCCATAACATAGCGTAAGTCTGAACCACGGCGTGCACGTTGCTGACCACCACGGCCACCACCGCCAAATGCGCCACCGAATATGTCACCAAACTGACTAAAAATATCTTCTGCGCTAAAACCACCACCGAAGCCACCGCCGCCGCCCATGCCGCCTTCAAAAGCTTGATGTCCCATACGGTCATACATACTACGTTTTTCGCTGTCCGATAAAACTTCATATGCTTCAGCAGCTTCTTTGAATTTTTCTTCAGCTTCTGGGTTATCTGGATTACGGTCAGGGTGATACTTCATCGCCAACTTACGGTAGGCTTTTTTAATTTCATCATCACTTGCGGTTTTAGATACACCTAAAACCTCATAATAATCACGTTTAGCCATGTCTGGCGATGCTCCTCACGGAATTTAATTTAATACTTAACTGTGGTCTGAAATTGGGGAATCAAACCATTTTTTCAAGGGGTAGGCAGGAAAAAAATAAATCGACTTAGAAAACAGCCTTATTTTTAACGAATTTAGATAGACCTTGGATCCATGCATTTAATAAATACAAAAAGGCAATCGCAGCAAAGACCACACCAATTACTGTGCATGCAGTCACCCAAAGATAGGTGTCCCAATAATAGAAGAATAAAGGAATAAACCACAGTGCGGCAAAAATGGCCATCATCGAATAAATCACAACGGTGCGCATGACCCAAAGCGCTTGGGCTTGTAGCCAAACTTCTGCAGAATCGATTTGAGTCACTTTGCGTGCAAAGCCGTAGGCAAATACACCACTAATCAGGGTAAATAAAGCGAAAAACATGAAGACATAAGAAATCGCAACATAACGGCGATACTTAGCTAAACTCTCTGCTGTCATCTGTGATTCAACCCCGTACACCACAATATGCCGCGCTGCACTTGTGGTTGTTTTACTTTTTAAAAATGTCTTTGTAGATCAGGTGCTACTATAGAGAAAAATTCAATATTTCGCACCCAATATTATGACACTTTTAAGGATTCTGCTGAGTTTTTTTCACTTTAAACCACTGTGCATATAACGCAGGTAAAAAGAACAAGGTCAGCAGGGTCGCCACGATCAATCCACCCATAATCGCCACGGCCATTGGACCGAAGAAAATACTGCGAGAAAGTGGAATCATCGCCAATACAGCGGCCAATGCAGTCAGCACAATTGGACGGCAACGACGTACCGTCGCATTGATAATCGCATCCCAAGCCGACTCCCCAGACTGAATATCTTGTTCAATCTGATCAATCAAAATAAGTGAATTGCGCATAATCATTCCAGACAGTGCAATCGTGCCGAGCATCGCCACAAAACCAAAGGGTTTATTGAACAATAACAGGAATAACACCACGCCAATAATGCCCAAAGGTGCTGTTAAAAATACGATCATCGCCCGTGAAATGCTGCGTAATTGAATCATCAACAAAGTCATGACAACTGCGAGAAATAATGGCATGCCCGCATTTACAGAAGTTTGGCCTCGTGCTGACTCTTCCACAGTGCCGCCTACTTCAAGTAGATAACCATTCGGCATCTCTGCACGTAACTGATCAAATGAATCTTTTAACTCACCCACCACCGTTGCAGGTTGCAATTTACTGCGAATATCCGCGCGCACAGTAATGGTCGGTAAACGGTTACGATGCCAAATCAAACCTTCTTCAAAGCTATACTCAATTTTCGCAATCTGCGCCAATGGCACTGAACCACCATTGCTGGTTGGTACTGCCAAACTGCTGAGCGAACCGACATCCAATCGCTCCGCTTGATCACCACGCATCCGAATTTCAATCAGCTCTCGTTTCTCACGATACTGATTAATCACTGCACCACTGATTGAACTATTCAGGAAATTGGACAGATCTAGACTGGAAACCCCCATTTGACGTGCGCGATCTTGGTCGATGTCCAGTTTAATGACTTTGCTTGGCTCACCCCAATCCAAATGCACATTGGTAGTGTTCGGATTTTCACTGACTTTTGCAGACACACGTTGTGCCCACTCACGCACTAAGCTTAGATCTTCACCCGACACGCGGAACTGCAATGGATAACCCACAGGTGGGCCATTTTCTAAAAGTGAAACGCGAGTACGTACTTCAGGTAAGAGCTTACGGATTTCTTCTGCTAATGACTGACGAATTTCATTGCGATCATCTAAAGATGAAGCCAATACCACAAACTGAGCAAAACTGGCTTGGGGCAACTGCTGATCTAGAGGTAAATAAAACCGCGGTGAACCTGTCCCCACATAAGCCACAAAATTATCAATGCCTTGTTTTTTCGACAAGAACGCTTCGACTTTTTTTACGGCCGCTTCTGTGGCTTTCAGAGATGCACCTTCCTCGAGCTTTAAATCCACTAAAATTTCAGCACGGTTTGACGGTGGGAAGAACTGCTGTGGTACAGTTTTAAACATTAAAATCGATAACACAAAGATGCCAACTGTCGCTGCAATCACCGTCTTACGATAGGTCACACAAGTGTCGACCCAACCACGGAAACGTTGATAAAACGGAGACTGATAAGGATCGTGATGTTCGCCGGCATGATGCACCATCGGCTGAGGTTCAGGTTGTTTGCGCAAACGTGCCCACAGGCGCTGATACCATGGGGCTTTTTGTACCAAATCTTTGTTGAAGTCGGGTAGTAATTTATCCCCCAGATAGGGAACAAACAGTACTGCTGCAAACCATGACACCACCAATGCAATGGTGACCACTTGGAAAATCGAGCGGGTATATTCGCCTGTGCTCGATGCGGCTGTGGCAATCGGCAAAAATCCTGCAGCCGTAATTAGCGTGCCTGTTAGCATTGGAAATGCAGTCGTCCGCCATGCATGTCCGGCGGCTTGTAACCGGCTATAGCCCTGCTCCATTTTGATCGCCATCATTTCGACAGCAATAATCGCATCATCCACCAATAAACCGAGTGCGAGAATCAATGCTCCCAAAGAAATCTTGTGCAAACCGACATCAAACATCTGCATGCCAGCAAAAGTCATGGCCAAGACTAAGGGAATGGAAAATGCCACAACCAATCCTGTACGGAAACCCAAGGAGAAGAAGCTCACCAATAGGACGATAATCACCGCCTCAGCGAGGACTTTCATAAACTCATTGACGCTGCGCTTCACGGCTACAGGCTGATCCGATACTTTTTTTAGTTCCATGCCCAAGGGCAAGGTTTTTTGCAAGCGGGCAAATTCTGTTTCAAGGTTTTTACCCAAAGCCAGAATGTCGCCACCTTTACGCATCGACACGGCAATGCCTAAACCATTTTCACCCATAAAACGCATACGAGGCTGCGGTGGATCACTAAAGCCACGATGTACATCTGCTACATCACCCAATTGAATGGTTCGACCATTCACCAATAAGGGCATCTGACGCAGTTCATCAATGTTTTGTAAATTACCACTGACACGCACTTGAATTCGGTCTGAATTAGTTTCAAAAAAGCCGGCACTGGCAACCGTATTTTGCTGCTGCAAGGCTTGTTGAATCGCCGTCACAGGTATGCCCATTTGCGTAGCTTTGGTGTTGGAAATTTCAATCCAAACTTTTTGATCTTGTAGACCAATCAAATCCACTTTCGCAACGTCTTTGACTCGTTGTAACTGGAGCTGTAAACGGTCGGCATATTCCTTCATGGTGGCATAGTCAAAGTCTTTGCCGGTCAGCACATAGATATTACCGAAGGTGTCACCAAACTCATCATTAAAGAAAGGACCTTGCACCCCAGATGGTAATTGATGGCGAATATCATTGACCTTTTTACGCACGGTGTACCAAACATCGGGGACTTGCTGCGAACGTAGACTGTCCTTGGCCACAAAGGTCACCATGGATTCACCCGGACGTGAATACGCCATGATACGTTCATACTGCCCCGTGGTCATCAGTTCTTTTTCAATTCGATCGGTGACCTGTAGCGAAACTTCTTTGGCTGTTGCACCAGGCCAATAGGTTTGAATCACCATGACTTTAAAGGTAAATGGCGGGTCTTCACTCTGCGACAATTTGGAATAGGAAAATATCCCAACGATGCCCAGCAGAATCATAAAATAAAGGATTAAACCTTTATTTTTCAGTGCCCACTCAGACAAGTTAAAATTCATTATTTAACTCCTGTCTGAATGTGTACCGCACGATTTTCACGATCAACAGGTTGTATTTTTTGTTTTTCGCGGAGCAAATGCACGCCGCCAACCACCACAAAATCCCCTGCTTGCAGACCACTAAGTACGGGCACGCTGTCACGTCCGTATTCACCTAAACTCACTGGAACTTTACGTACCGTATTATCTGCATTGACCACCATCACATATGCCTGCTGACCACTCGCAGACACACTCGATAACGGCACATGCAAAACATTCTGCTGTGCTTTGGTTAAAAATACCCGTGCACTTTGCCCCAGTTGAATGGCGCTATTGCCTTCACGCAATGCCACCTTGACACTATATGTACGAGACTGATCGGCAGCAGGACTAATTTCACGTACATAGCCTGCAAATTTTTCCTGTGGTTTAGACCACAAGGTGACCCATGCATCCTGCCCTGTTTTAATTTCAGTAACCGCTTGTTCAGGCACACCAATGACCACTTCACGTTCACCTGCAATCGCCAATTGAAATGCCGGTTGTCCTGCTGCAATCACTTGACCAATCTCAATATTGCGCTCAGTAATGACCCCAGTTTTATTGGCAATTAATTGGTTATAACCGGTCTGATTACGACTCACATCATAATTTGATTGAGCTTGCTTTAAATTCGACTGTGCTGCTTTATATTGGTTTTCTACCGCATCGTACTGCGAACGACTCACAGCATTGACTGGCAATAATTGCTTAAAGCGTTTTAGTTCATCTTCAGCAATCTGTGCAGCGGAACGCGCACTTTCAAGCTGCGCTTGTGCTGCATTCAGTTGCAGCTGTGCATCTTTGACGTCTAATTTTGCCAAGACTTGCCCGATTCGGACTTGGTCTCCAACATCGACATAGCGCTCAGTGATTTGACCGCCAACCCGAAACGCCAAAGCCGTTTGCTGGCGTGCTTGTACATCACCCGCATAACTTTTTTGTTCAAAATGTGTGGCGCCTGGCTGAGTCACCATCACAAATGGCACTTCCTGTTCCGTTTGGGCTTTATCCTTGCTGCATCCCCATAAGGTCACACTGCAAACGATAATCATGCTGACAACTGTGATCTTAATCGTACTCATGAAGTTCGCTCTTAATAAAAAGTCTTTTTTAGGGCAGAATATTATTCAATTAATTTGGTTATTTTTTAATTAATAAACCATGCGGTACATTAATTAGATTAATTATCCGAAATCAATGACCTTTTCGCCTTTTTTGGAATTTTTTCAGCAAATGAATGTCGGCCGCCCGAAAGACTTAGAAAAACGACAACGGATTTTAGAGTCTGCGAAACAATTATTTTTAGAAATGGGCTATCACGGTTGCAGCATGAATCAGATTGCGCAACATGCAGGGGTCACCAAACTGACGGTCTATAACCATTTTCAGGACAAAGCCACTTTATTTACCAGTGCGATTGAAGACACCTGTGAATATATTTTGAATACCCGCCCGCGACATCTGCACAGCGAAAGTCATTTTATGCAGGCTTTCGTTGAAATTTGTGAGTTGGGGCTGAACATCATGAATTTGCCAGAAGCCATTAAACTGGATTTATTACTTTTGGAATTAGCTGCCGAACACAGTCCCTTGGTCGACCAGTTTTTCCGTGCCTCACATTTAAAAATGCGCCAAGTCTGGGAAAAATTTTTTCAAGACGCAGCCGCTTTAAATTTCATTCAGCCGGATAATCCTGCCCGACAAACTGAACTGATTGTGTCGCTACTGATGGGACTACGCCATCAAGAAGTCTTATTGGGCATGCGCCCAGTACCTGAAGCAGCAGAGCGACAGGCCATTATTCACTCTGCCATCGAAATCTTTATGCTGAAATATCAACTCAGCACGCAGAGCTAAGCATTTTCTGAAATATTTCAACGCTAAACTGAAACAAATGGCATAGCTATTGCTCATTTACCTAGAAAAGTCATCCGACTTTTGTCTGTACCCCCTTTTGCCACAGCACTTTCGGGGTATAGTCGAGACAGGAATACGCGGAGAAATAACAAATGATTCAACAAATTGATGCTCCATTACGTGAAGACGTGCGCTTACTGGGCAATTTATTAGGTGAAACCCTAAAGCAGCATGCAGGACAAGATTTGTTTAATCAAGTAGAGCAAATTCGTGCTTTGTCTAAAGGCGCGCGCGATGGACAAGTTGAAGCTGAAAAACAGTTAGAACAATTATTTTTAAATTTAAAAGATGAAGAAATTCTGCCACTGACCCGTGCATTTACGCACTTTCTCAACTTTGCCAATATTGCCGAACAGTACAATGTGGTGCGCAGCCGTCGCCAAAGTGAGTTTGATGAGCAAGCACCATCACCGAATCCACTCGATCATTTATTTGAAAAATTTAAAAGCAATAACATCAGTGCGGACCAACTGTTCCAACAAATTTGTGAATTAAAAATTGAACTGGTCCTGACTGCACATCCAACCGAAGTCAGCCGCCGTACCTTGATCCAAAAATATGATGGGATTAATGATTGCCTGTTTAAAATGGATCAACAAAAACTTACGCCACGCGAACGCAAAGCCGTACTGGATGATTTAAAACAACTAATTTGCTCGGCATGGCAAACCGACGAAATTCGTCAACATCGCCCGACGCCTGTCGACGAAGCCAAATGGGGCTTCACGACCATTGAACAGACCCTGTGGAATGCTGTACCCAAATTCATGCGTGAATTGGATGGCATGGTTCAAGATCATTGTGGCAAGACCTTGCCTTTAAATGTTGCCCCTGTGCGCTTTGCGTCATGGATGGGCGGTGACCGTGATGGTAACCCAAACGTCACCCATAACATTACTCAAGAAGTACTGTGGCTTTCACGTTGGAAAGCTGCCGACTTGTATTTACGCGATATCGAAGACCTGCGCTGGGAACTTTCGATTCAAGAATGCAGCAAAGAGCTTAGTGATGCCTTGGGTCATTTCCACCCTGAACCATATCGTGAATATCTACGTGATGCGCGGGAACGCCTCAAAGCCACTCGTCACTGGTTGGCACTAAAACTCCGTGGCGAAGATGCTGACGATAGCCAAGTCATTAAAAGCCGCCATGAGCTGCTCGATCCACTATTGGTTTGCTACCGTTCACTGATTGACAGCGGTTTACCTGAAATTGCCAATGGTCAGTTACTCGACTTTATTCATCGAGTGAATTGTTTCGGTATCGAATTACTCAAACTCGATATTCGTCAGGAATCCACGCGTCATCGCCAAGCGATTTCTGCCATTACTGAATATTTAGGTTTAGGCAATTTTGAAACATGGACGGAGCAAGCCCGTCAAAACTTCTTGATTCAGGAACTCCAAAGCAAACGTCCACTGTTACCGAAGTTTTTAAATGAGCCGAAACAAAGTCTGATTGAACATCCAGATGTACAAGAAGTCTTTGCGACCATGCGCACTTTGGCAGAACAGCCACCTGAAAGTTTAGGGGCTTATATTATTTCCATGGCCGAACATCCGAGTGATGTCTTGGCTGTATTGTTACTGCAAAAAGAAGCCGGCATCAAACAAGCGCTACGTGTCGTGCCACTGTTTGAAACCTTAAAAGATTTGGATGGTGCCGCCCGTACCATGAATACCCTATTCAATATGCATTGGTATAAGCAGCATATTCAGGGTAAACATGAGGTGATGATTGGCTATTCAGACTCTGCCAAAGATGCGGGCTTTATGTCGGCAAACTGGGCGCAGTATCGTGCGCAGGAAGAATTAACCGCGGTTGCGAAAAAGCATGATGTACAACTGACATTATTCCATGGCCGTGGCGGTTCAATCAGCCGTGGTGGTGCGCCGACACAGCAAGCGCTGTTTTCACAGCCACCGGGTTCGATTTCAGGAGCGATTCGTGTCACAGAACAAGGGGAAATGATTCGCTTCAAGTTTGGATTAGAAGGCATTGCCTTACAAAACTTAGAAATTTACACCGCTGCGACCTTAGAAGCGACCTTATTGCCACCGCCTGAACCCAAACAGGAATGGCGTCAGCTCATGCACAGCATGACGGATCTGTCGGTACAGGTGTATCGTCAAACCGTGCGTGAAAATCCGCATTTTGTAAAATACCTACGGACTGTAACGCCAGAACTAGAATTACAAATGTTACCGCTCGGCTCACGCCCAGCCAAACGTAAAGTTAGCGGTGGAATTGAGTCATTACGTGCGATTCCTTGGGTGTTCGCATGGACGCAAATCCGTTTGATGCTACCTGCTTGGCTCGGTACAGGTGCTGCGATTAATCAAGTGATTGATCAAGGTCAAAAGCAGACACTCGAAGAAATGTTAGAGCAATGGCCGTATTTCCAAACCCTGATTGATATGTTGGAAATGGTCTTGTCTAAGGCTGATGGTCATGTGGCGCTATATTATGAGTCTCATCTGACGGATGACGCAGACCTCAAACAGTTGGGCGAAGAGTTACGTCAGCGTTTACGTGATGCGGTACAAACGCTATTAGCACTCAAAGGTGAATCGAAATTACTTAGCAGTAACGATGTGCTCGACCAATCCATGAAGGTGCGTAAGCCTTATTTATTGCCGCTACATTTACTACAAGCCGAACTGATGAAACGCCGCCGCGCTTACCTTGCCGAGCGTCAGGCTGAAAATACCCCAGTTGACCATGCGTTGATGGTCAGCATCGCGGGTATTGCGGCAGGTTTGCGTAACACTGGCTAAATCTTCCAAGTTTTCAAAAAGCACACAGAACTGTGTGCTTTTTTTTTGACCAGTCATATTGGTTTTAATTTATTTTGGAATATATAAAATAAGAAAAATTTATGAAGAATTGGCTCCAAGCCTATTTGATTAATTGCATGATTTAATGCCTTTTTTACACCCTCAAAACTTTTACCATTTGGTAAATTTACATGTAAAGTCATGTAATTAGTTTGAACAAAATATTTTTAAAAGAGATTAAATCTTCTAAAAAACAAGAGTATGATGTGCACAATTTATCTATTGAGTGCTCATTTTATGTCCAATTGGTTTCCCAAATGGCGCCCGTACGAAGGCAATATTGATGCACGTCCTGTAGGTACAAATGAGTACCTACCTCCGGTGCAAAGTGTTGTATTGGGGATACAACATGCCTTTGCAATGTTTGGTGCAACTGTCCTTGCGCCATTTTTGATGGGCTTTGATGCCAACCTTGCGATTTTAATGTCGGGGATCTGTACCATCCTGTTCTTCTTTATGACAGGTGGTCGTGTACCAAGTTATTTAGGCTCTAGTTTTGCCTTTATTGGTGTGGTGATCGCGGCAACCGGTTATGCAGCGTCAGGTACTGGCGCAGCAAATGCCAATATCGCATTGGCTGCTGGCGGGATTATGGCCTGCGGTATTTTATATGCCATTTTTGGTTTTATCGTGATGGCAACGGGTACCCGTTGGATTGAAAAACTTATGCCGCCTGTCGTTACAGGTGCAGTGGTGATGATCATTGGTCTCAACCTTGCCCCAGTGACCATTAAAGGGGTTGCCGGTAATAACTTTAATATGTGGATGGCTTTAGTAACCGTACTATGTATGGGTTCAATTGCTGTGTTCACCAAAGGTTTATTACAACGTCTATTACTCTTAGTTGGCCTTCTACTCGCTTACTTGGTGTATTACATCATTTCCAATGTCATGGGTCATGGCACACCAATCAACTTCGTTCCAGTACAAGATGCAGCTTGGTTTGGTGTTCCTCAATTCCATTCGCCTGTTTTTGATTTCAATGCCATGCTGATCATTGCACCGATTGCGTTGATTTTGGTTGCTGAAAACCTTGGCCACATCAAAGCTGTGGGCGCGATGACAGGTGAAAACCTCGATCCGCACATTGGTAAAGCCTTCGTTGCAGATGGTGTTGCAACCACACTTTCAGGCGGTGTCGGCGGTCCGGGTATGACCACTTATGGCGAAAATATTGGTGTGATGGCAGTGACTCGCGTTTACTCAACTATCGTCTTTGTCTTTGCAGGTGTATTTGCCATTTTCCTTGGTCTTTCACCAAAATTTGGCGCGATTATTCATACCATTCCGCAAGCCATTTTGACAGGTGCATCGATTGTTGTATTTGGTCTAATTACCATTGCAGGTGCGAAAATTTGGATTGAAAACAAAGTCGATTTCTCAAAAAACAAAAACCTGATGGTGGCAGCAGTCACGATTATTTTAGGTACGGGTGACTTTGCACTTCAATTCGGTAACTTCAACTTAGGTGGTATTGGTACTGCTACATTTGCAGCGCTGATTTTGAACTGGTTCTTTAGCTTGGGCGATAAATCAGAATAAGCCTCCAAAGCATTTAAAAAAGAATACAACATTTATTTGAAAAGCGGCCGAAAGGTCGCTTTTTTTTATAGCTGTTCTTTCGGTAAGATAAGGCATTAGCCAAGGAATACACTGTATGCGACTGGATTTGTTCGACCTTCAATTGGTACTGCACATTGTAGACAGCGGTAGTCTGACCAAAGGCGCTGCTCGTTCTGCCATCTCGCTACAAGCAGCCAGTGAACGGATTAAAAAACTCGAACAGCATTACCGCACAGCCCTGTTCACTCGCCAAGCCAAAGGGGTCAAACTGACTCTTGCCGGTCAAACCTTGGTTGAACATGCACAGCGCATCTTAGGTGAGGGGCAACAATTAGAATACGCGATGCTGCCCTTTGCCCATGGGCTAAGTTCCAATATGACCTTATGGTGTAATTCATCTGCACAAAGTGAATATTTGCCAGTTTTGCTGCCACGCTATTTGCTGGAAAATCCCAATACACAAATTGAGCTGCATGAAGCCGAGTCTAAAGACATCATTGCAGCGATAGAGCAAGGTAATGCACAACTAGGCTTAATTTCAGGTTTCTTTAAATCTGAACAACTACAAACGCTTGAGTTTGCAGATGATCCGTTGGTGCTGATTTGTCCTATAACTCATGAATTGGCCTCGATATCTAGCGTCAAACCCGCAGAGATTTTAAATTATCCCTTTGTCGGTTTGATGCAATATCATTCCTTGCAACAATCGATCGAGGCACAAGCCAAATTATTCGGCTGTGAAATTCAGTATCGGCTGCGTTTGCCGAATTTTGCCGCGATCGCGCAAGTGATAGCGAATGGTGTGGGCGTTGCCATCATGCCAAAACGTGCGGCCCAACGATTAATCAGTTTGTATGCCTTTGCCCAAGTTGAGCTCAGCGGTAAATGGGCCAATCGAAAACTGCTCCTCACCGCACGTAATTTTGATGATTTACCTTTAAATTATCAGCATTTCAGTCAGTTTCTACTGTCACAAAAATCTACTTTAGATGGCTAAGTCTAGGCTTTAAATCACGCCAAACTGGTGCAGCATCATATAGCTACCGAGGGCAATCAACCCGATAAAAAACACCTTACGGAATTTTTGTTCTGGAATGCGGTAACGGATTTTTTTCCCTGCCCACATACCAATGAGCGCAGGAATCAGTGCCATGGCTGACATGGCATAATCAATCGGAAGATCTTCCACAGGATTTTGCTGTAAGAACACTGCCAAACAAATGGTTGATGTGGTAAAGGCCAAACCGAGTGACTGTACAAGATCATCGCGTTTGAGCTGCAAACCTTGCAAATATGGTACTACCGGGATCACCACCACACCTGTGGCTACAGTCAGCGCTCCACCGAGATAACCGATCATTGGAGATAGCCATTTTTCATGTGGTGCAAAGTTCGGTAAGCTTTTCGCACAAAGCCCATACAGTCCGTATAGTGCCAACATGCCCCCCAGTAATGCTTCACTTTTAAATTCACCATGTCCTAAAGTTGGAAAAATACTCCAAATTGAACCGACGATAATCCCAAGTAACAAGGGCCAAAAGCGTTGAATGAGGCGCAGCACCTGCCCTTCGGCAAATAGTTGCCAAAAGTTGGTCACCATAGATGGAATGATCAATAACGTAGCTGCCTGAAATGGACTGATCACCATGGTGAGTAAGCCCATCGATACCGCAGGCAGGCCTAACCCAATCGTGCCTTTAATTAGACCTGCGATTGCAAAAACTGTGATGACAAACCAAATCATGGCGAAACTCGCTGAAGAATTGGTTCTATGCTATGCAATTCAGGCGCTTTGAAAAATCAGTGTTTTTGGAATAGAGCCTCAATAAAAAGTTGAGGCTGTGCTTAAAATCAACTATAGACAAGGTAGTTGGATTCAATAAAAAAGTAATTACAATTTACTTTAATTACTGTCATAACTACTCATTTGCTCTTCAGCTAATTCATAAGAACTTTCGAATTGATATTTCACCGTTTCATCTTGAATCGAATCAATAAATTTTTTTATTTTATTTTTATATTCAACGTTCCCAGATTTATACATTGATAGCAAATAGCCCCACTCACCATAAATATACTGAGGGTCATTTTTTGATACTTTCCTTAATTCTTCTTTTAAAATCAATGCTAAATCGGAATAACATTTTTCATATTCATCTTTCGATCTTTTAGCATAATAGCTTAACTCACACTGAGTCACTAAAAGTTCCTGACTGAAAGAGTCCTTTAACATTTTATGATTAAGATTATAAGCCTCTTCATACATGCCTGTTGCTAAGTAGATTTGCATTTCAATCTTTTGTCGTTCTTGATCATTCGTGATCTTTTTTATTTCAGACAAACTATCTTTCATTACTTTATCTGCGTTTTCTTTATCTCTCAGATTAAGTTTATTAATAGTATTTTTATAATCATTTATTATAGCTGTATCTTCTTTAGACAGCGTTGAAATTGATTCTTTTTTTTGAGCTTCTTTAACTTCATGCTGATTCAAACTAATTTTCTCAGACGAGCAAGCAGTACTACCAAATATAAAAAATAAGGTTAAGAAAATAAAAAAATGCTTCATCAAACTTCTCTCGCTGCGGAGTTTAAGGTAAAGGTATGAGTTTTAAAACTAGGAATTGGTGTAACTGTTCCACCATCAAACTTCAGTATATATCCCAAATCTAATTCAACTTTTAAGAGTGATATATCAGGTTCAGGTAAGTTGATATTACAAGATCCAACTGGCTCTTTTCCTTTTTCAGTATTCCAAATACCATTAGCAATTTTTAACTCTTGAGTTTTTAACAAGTCAAATTTTCTATTTTTTTCTTTAAATAGTCTTAGGGTCGCACGCGGAATAATTTTACTTGCATCATTTTTAACCACCGGCGGCATATATGACACCGTTACAAAAAGTTCTTTATTTTTAACAATATACGTAACAATAAAATCACATACTCCAGAGGCTAATTGTGCAACAATTCCAAATAATCCTTTTTTATCCTCATCATATGGAGGGATCGCAGTCTTAAATTTCACATAATCAGTTTGGTTTCTCTCTATATAGTAATTTTCATATTTTTTCTTATCACTTACAAAACTATTCGTTAAATTATTCTGCAACATACTTGGCTTAAAAATTGGGCTATTTAATGAACTTATTCCACCACTAGTCCCAACAACATGTACTTGGTTTGGCATCAATGAAGCCCCACAAGTAAATTTATCACCTACATAAGCCACTGCCTTTCCATCAAAAATCACATGATCATTACTCTTAATTAAGGTAGACCAAGTTTTACATTTTGGACAGGCGAAACCATCTCCCGCACGAAGAAAGAGATTCCCCATCTGTGAACTTCGGGACTGCGTGGACATGACTGTCCCACCGTGACTTGTTGTTGAGCCATGAATGCCAAATCCTTTAGACATTATTTGAGTCTCCCAAAGTTGGATTCATAAAACCTTCAGGGATAGTTGCATCATGATATAAGCGTAAAACATGGGAAGTGACCGGACTATCAATAATTTCATCGCCATTTTCTAATAATGATCCGATAAGTGCTGCGGCCCTGCCATCAACATTTAGAAGAAATCCTGCGCCGGAGATAATTTTTGCTGTCGAACCATCTAAATATATAGCTTCATCACCGACCAAAGCTAAAGAGATCCCGTTGACCTTATAAGCATGATTAGATGCTCGAACTAACCCACCTTTTTTTGTTTTTGAACCATTAAAAGCTGCATAATATTTGGTATGCGGCTTATGATTCCAATAGAGTTGTTCTGCTTGGTGAATCTTTTGAATATCGTCTTGAGAAAGTTTTTTTAGCTGTTCTTCTGATAGTTCATGTAAAAAAGTAGGGCTAGTCATGCTAGATCCAATTATTGTAATTAGAAGTAGAATAACAAATAAAAAAATTAATAAAATTTCAAAATGTAAATCAAATCATCATCTTTTCAGTTGGTGATATTAAAAAAGAACATTAATAAATTTGATCTAATCTCAAAAACTAAAAATTACGGTCGGATCTCTTTCAACTCACGTTGAATAAAATGCTGAATCATATCGCGGTATAAACGTTCCACAATATCTGCATTTACACCGTGCTCTGTGGCTTGTAGACGAATTTTACTTATCACCGCTTCGACACGTTCTGGTGATTGAACATCCTGTACTGAACGCTTAAAACGCACCGCTTGATCGACATAAAACTGACGTGCAGCAATGAGCTCAATAATCCCCTGATCAATCACATCAATCTGTGCGCGGGCTTGCTCTAATGACTCAACTTTTTCTTTCTTCATCTTCTCTGGCTTCACTTTCAGCGGTGTTTTCACTTTTATACTTCTCTTCTAACACATTACTGAAAATACTTTCAATCATCCAAACGCGGTATAAGCTATTAAATACATAGCTTTGACCTGCAATACGTAATTCTAAAACAGGAAAATCGGGCTGTGACTTCATCTCACAGTGCATATCATTTTCTTTTAATTTTTCAGCAATATCGTTAGTAGTCAGTTCAGAAATCTCTAACTCATACTGTAAAGCCTGAAAATGTGCTTTGAAAGATAAATCACGCCCTTTGGTCCATACAGCTTCCAAAATGCGATGCATCACATCGACACGTTGCTCTTCAGGCGCACTGTAGTAAAGCTGTGACATAGCTAAAGTCGCAGCTTCTGTAGGTCGGCAAAATGGCGTGAACTTAACTTCCGTCCGTTTAGACAGACGAGTTGCCAAACTCCAGTCAAACAGATCACGACCGTGATACGACAATGGATACACATTCAGCTGAATATTATAATAGTCCGCCAATTCCTCACGAATATAAGCCAACAGTAACCATGAAATCGGATCTTCCATCGCGATGTAGAGATCAAGCTCAGGATCGAGTCCCTGAATCTCATTCAACTCTTCTGCATCACTGATCAGGTGCTCACGCCATTCAATATGATTGATCATAAAGATCGGGTTATCTGTCAGAAGTTTTTGTTGTTTTAAACGGCGCGTTAAACGCAGTAAATCATCTACAGCATGGTACTTACGTTCACCAAACTCAAAATAGCCCGATAAAATCGGGGTATCGGTAAAGATACGTTCAGGAAAATCTTGAGCTTTATGATGACGGCTGGCCATCGCGTACAGTGTTCTCAGCTTGCCATACTGCTTTTGCCACAGCATGTGGAACACATCTTCAAGTAAATAAAGAAAATCTTGGCCGCGTAATGGCGTATTTTTTAGAATAATTTCGGCTTGTTCTAAAGCTTCGGCGGTCGGTTGTTCAGGTGTTTCATGAAAACTAAAACGATGCTGCCGCGCTAAAATTTGGGCATCATTCAGACAATATTGTTGCCATTCTATCGATGACATTTGATTTGGAGGTTCAGCACTCTGACGACAAATAATCACTTTTAGTGGCTTAATTTCATCACTGAGAATTTCTTCTAATTGAGGCAGTTGCTGCGCAGCCAAATAGCTATAAACATCATCCAGTCGAAGATAAACACTCAGACCTTGTTCCGTGGGTAACACCGCTTGTCGGGTCGGTTTCTGATAAAACCAACTCGATCGGATTGGATCGAACCAACGGCGTAACAGTGACATGCGTTTTTTGCCTCAAAATGATGAATTGTGCTGAGCACTGCCAGCACATGCTTAAATTCAACTTCTATTATGAAGCTGTTTTAAATGAGATATAAGCCTTGTGCAAAACTTATATCAAGTCAGGGCTAAATGTTCAATGTTTAACAATGGATTAGACGTCTAGATTTAGGTCAGTCACCGCACCTTTCTCCGCACCAGAGGTCAGCTTGGCAAATTTAGCCAAAGCGCCATGGGTATAATTCGGTTTCGGTTTGACCCAGGCCGCGCGACGTGCAGCAAGTTCATCCTCAGCCACATGCCACGTCATTTCACGGGTTTCAGCGTTAATTGATATTTTATCGCCGTTTTTGACCAAGCCAATTGGGCCGCCTTCATAGGCTTCTGGTGTCACATGACCAATCACAAAACCATGGCTGCCGCCCGAGAAACGCCCATCGGTCAACAGTGCGACGGATTGGCCTAGACCTTTACCAATAATCGCTGAAGTCGGTTTCAGCATTTCAGGCATACCCGGTCCGCCTTTCGGCCCAACACCGCGGATCACCACCACTTCACCTTCTTGTACTTCGCCATCTAAAATACCGCGCATGGCACCCTGCTCACCCTCAAATACCCGCGCAGGCCCCTCAAAATACAGCCCTTCTTTACCGGTAATTTTAGCCACTGCACCCGTCGGCGACAAATTTCCTTTGAGTACCACCAAATGTGAATCCTTTTTGATTGGCGCATCAAACGGCAAAATAATTTGCTGTCCTTCAGGATAGTCTGCTACATCGGCTAAGTTTTCCGCCAAAGTTTTGCCCGTAACGGTGAGGCAAGAACCGTCGAGCATGCCGGCATCCAGCATGCGCTTCATCAGCGGCTGAATACCGCCAATGGCGATCAGTTCCGACATTAAATATTTACCCGATGGCCGCACATCGGCCACCACAGGAATGTCTTTGCCAATACGCACAAAATCATCCAAAGACAGTTCCACGCCTGCGGTATGCGCCATGGCAATCAAATGCAGTACGCCATTGGTTGAACCGCCTAAAGCAATCAGCACTTTAATCGAGTTTTCAAAAGCGGCTTTGGTCATAATGTCGCGCGGCTTAATATCGAGACGCAGCAGGTTCATCACGGCTTCACCTGCGCGTTGGCAATCTTCAATTTTATCTGCTGAAACTGCTTCCTGCGCCGATGAACCTGGCAAGCTCATGCCCAGTGCTTCAATCGCTGAAGCCATCGAATTGGCCGTATACATACCACCGCACGAACCCGGCCCCGGCAGCGCGACTTCTTCAATCTGCTTGACCTGAATTTCATTAATTTCGCCTTTGGCGTGCTGACCAACTGCTTCAAATACCGAAATCATGTCGGTATGCCCTGCTCCGGGTTTGATGGTGCCACCATAAATAAACAGGCCCGGACGGTTTAATCGCGCCAAACCCATGATACAGCCCGGCATGTTCTTGTCGCAGCCGCCTATGGCAATTACGCCATCATAGGCCTGACAGCCCACTACGGCTTCAATAGAATCGGCAATGATTTCCCGCGATAGCAATGAATACTTCATGCCTTCTGTACCGTTGGAAATGCCGTCAGAAATGGTGATGGTATTAAAAATAATGCCTTTCCCGCCTGCAGCATTCACCCCACTTTCAGCTTCACGCGCCAAGCCATCAATATGCATATTACACGGCGTGACATTGGCCCAAGTCGAAGCAATACCAATAAATGGGCGTTTAAAGTCTGCATCTTGGAAGCCCGTGGCACGCATCATGGAACGTGCAGGCGCATTCTCTATGCCTTCATAAACAGGAGCAGAATGTTCGCGGATATTATTTTTACTCATTGTTCTTCCTTGGCGATCGCTGATTTTGGCTTCAGCTTTGGCGGGTTCTTTTAAATTTATTGTATAGAAAGCGCTCGGCATGTAAAAGAAATTACATCTCAACAAAAGAGATTTTTAGCGCATGCAATACCATTCAATCACATGACAAAGCGACATGGATGTCGCTGTTTTCCTGTATGGCAGGGATGCAATATCAGGAGAACAAAAGATTTTTGTTACTTTGGATCTTTCAAAAGTAAGGGATTGCCTACACAAAGCCATATAAATTATAGCTACTATTCGAGGCTGTCTTTTTAGAATTTTAATGACATCCACTAATTATTAAATTTTATTTAGTTGCTTCAAGAAACATTATTTTTAATCAGATTAAGAAATCTATAACTTAGAATTATTGTCCCATTATTTCATTTAAAAGCTGATTACAGCGGAGTCTTACCTCTATAAAAGCTAATTTTCGGAGCACGTATGTTACTTTTGTTTTGGCAAAAGTAACCAAAACCATTTGTCATCCGCAAAACTCGGCAACTGGTTGCAACTCAAAAATTGATCGCAGAAAAATCCACTTTTAAATTACCGTTTGCCTCAGACAGTTGCGGATGACATTTCCTCGTATCCAATGCAAGTTATGTAGATGTAAATTAAAAAAGCACCCCATGTGGAGTGCTTTTTTATTTGGAGATCTAAAATTTAGATTTCACGTACTGCGCCTTTCGCCGCACTCGTAGTATGCATTGCATAGGCTTTCAATGCTTTCGAAATTTTGCGTGGACGCTCTTCAACTGGATGCCAACCTTTGGCTTCTTGCGCTGCACGGCGAGCCGCCATCGTAGCGTCATCAACAGCTAAGTTGATGGTACGGTTTGGAATATCGATTTCGATTAAATCACCATCTTCCACCAAACCAATTGCACCGCCTTCTGCTGCTTCTGGAGATACGTGACCAATTGAAAGGCCTGATGAACCGCCCGAGAAACGACCGTCAGTCAATAATGCACATTCTTTGCCTAGACCTTTCGATTTTAAGTAGCTGGTTGGGTACAGCATTTCTTGCATACCCGGACCACCACGTGGGCCTTCATAGCGAATCACCACCACATCACCGGCTTTGATTTCATTACCCAAGATCGCCTCTACTGCTGAATCTTGGCTTTCAAACACACGTGCAGTACCGTTGAATTTCAAGATTGAATCATCTACACCCGCAGTTTTTACGATACAACCATCGAGCGCAATGTTGCCATAAAGCACAGCTAAGCCACCGTCTTTCGAGAACGCATGTTCAGCATTACGGATCACGCCATTTTCACGGTCACCGTCAAGACGTTGGTAATAACGATCTTGAGAGAATGCTGTTTGCGTTGGTACACCGCCCGGCGCTGAACGGAAGAATTGGTAAACGTCTTCATTTTCAGTACGGATGATGTCCCATTTATCCAAGGCATCTTTTAGTGAAGCTTCATGAACGGTACCAACCGAAGTATCGAGCAAGCCTGCACGGTCTAATTCACCGAGAATTGACATGATGCCGCCCGCACGGTGTACATCTTCCATATGCACGTCGTTTTTCGCAGGTGCAACTTTACAGAGTACAGGCACTTTGCGAGACAAACGGTCAATGTCGTCCATCGTGAAATCAACGCCAGCTTCATTGGCTGCAGCCAACAAGTGTAGAACGGTATTGGTTGAACCACCCATCGCGATGTCTAAAGTCATGGCATTTTCATACGAGGCTTTGGTCACCATTTCACGTGGCAATACGCTGTAATCATCTTGTTCATAATGACGTTTAGCCAATTCAACAATTAAAGAGCCTGCGCGTTCGAATAATTTTTTACGGTTTGCATGTGTTGCCAGTGTAGAACCGTTACCCGGTAAAGACAGACCCAATGCTTCTGTTAAGCAGTTCATTGAGTTTGCGGTGAACATACCTGAGCATGAACCGCAAGTTGGGCATGCAGAACGTTCGTATTCAGCAACTTCTTCATCGGTATAGTTGTCATCTGCAGCTACAATCATGGCATCAATCAAGTCGATCGCTTTGTCATTGCCACGAATTTTGACTTTACCCGCTTCCATTGGGCCGCCAGACACAAACACCACTGGAATGTTCAAGCGCATTGCCGCCATCAACATCCCTGGGGTAATTTTGTCACAGTTGGAAATACATACCATGGCATCGGCACAGTGCGCGCTTACCATGTATTCCACAGAGTCTGCAATTAAGTCTCGTGAAGGTAATGAATACAGCATCCCGTCATGGCCCATCGCAATACCGTCATCGACTGCGATAGTATTGAACTCTTTGGCTACACCGCCTGCTTGCTCAATTTGACGCGCCACGAGTTGACCAAGGTCTTTAAGATGAACGTGACCCGGTACAAATTGAGTAAATGAGTTCACGACGGCAATAATTGGTTTACCGAAGTCTTCATCTTTCATACCAGTTGCGCGCCATAAGCCGCGCGCACCCGCCATATTTCTTCCGTGTGTCGATGTTTTTGAACGATAGTCAGGCATTTTATATTTCCAACAAAGTTTGAGCTTGAAATGAATCCTACAGATTCACTCTGGCTAAATCATACTGACAATGATGTAAAATCAGTCGAATTTTAAACCTATCATACACCAAGCCATTGTTTTTAAAGATGGCTTTTTAAGCTGAGATTTGGGCAGATGGGTCTATCAATAAAAACGAGTGATTTGACGACAAAAATCTTTTAACTGAAATCTACTATACCGCCATCAATGGCTGCACAATACAAAACTTTCATGAATAATTTTTAAATTTTATATAAATATAATTTATTTAAAAATTGCAAATTTGCGATTTTGGGTTATGAAATCATTGAGCTTGGACAGCTTCAAAGTTGCAAAAATCAATTTCTAATGTTCTAAATTACGCATTAATCATTTGCTATAATCCACATATTCAACACAGATTCGGTTCATTCATTTTGAAAATCATCTTTGCCGGTACGCCAGAATTTGCCGCAACAGCACTAGCTGCATTGCTCAACACACAACATGAAATTGTTGCGGTATACACTCAACCTGACCGCAAAGCTGGACGTGGACAAAAACTCACAGCTTCTGCCGTAAAGCAATTGGCTTTAAAGCACCATATTCCTGTTTACCAACCCCTTCATTTCAAATCATCGACTGAAGAAGGTTTAGCCGCACAAGCTGAATTAGCCGCTTTAAATGCCGATGTTATGGTGGTTGCAGCCTATGGTTTGATCTTGCCGCAAGTCGTGCTAGATACCCCGAAATATGGTTGTCTGAATATTCATGGTTCATTGCTGCCACGTTGGCGCGGTGCAGCACCGATTCAACGTGCCATCGCAACAGGTGATATTGAAACAGGTGTCACCATTATGAAAATGGCAGCCGGACTCGATACTGGCGACATGATGTATAAAACCATCTGCCCGATTGAAGCAACGGATACCTCTGCAACTTTGCATGACAAACTTGCAGAGCAAGGTGCAACTGCAATTGCTGCCGTTTTAGACACTGAACAAACATTGCAGCAATATTTAGACAGCCGTGAAGTCCAAGACGAAGCATTAACAGTTTATGCACATAAGCTTTCAAAAGCCGAAGCAAAAATTGATTGGTCCATCGATGCCGTACAAATCGATCGTAATATTCGTGCCTTTAATCCGTGGCCGGTAGCATTTATTCAGTTAGATGAACAAAACAACTTACGTGTTTGGCATTCTGAACTTTCTGCTGTGTCTGCACCGAACGCTCAAGCAGGTGAAATCATCGCTATCGATAAAAAAGGCATACACGTTGCCTGTGCCAATGGCAGCGTGATTATTTTGACCTCTTTACAATGGCCAGGCGCTAAACCACTCAACCCTGTACAAATTTTACAAACCCAAAAATTGACTATTGGACAAATTTTATAATGAAGCAATCTCCCAACGCCTCGACCCGAGACCTTAATTTACGTGCTCAGGTAGTGAAGACGTTATTGGCTGTCCAAAATGGTCAATCGCTGCAATCTGTCCTCGCGCAGCAAATGAATATCGTGTCAGATAAAGACCGTGCGTTATTCCATGAATTGGTGCTTGGTTGTTTACGTCAATGGTACGCATTGAAACAACTGACTTTACCGCTTCTGTCTAAACCGGTAGATAACCAAGTGGTTGAAACCTGTTTATACCTTGGTTTGTACCAATTGTTGTGTACCCGTGTCGCAGCTCATGCTGCAATTTCTGAAACGGTGGAAGCTGCAAAACAATTGGGTATGGGAAGTCTAAGTGGCTTAATCAACGCAATTTTGCGCCGTGCAACACGTGAAACAGAACAGTTCTACGATGTACTTGAACAAGCCACAAATCTACCAAGTTGGTTAACCAAACGCCTGAAAAAAGACTGGGGCGAACAATTTGATGAACTTAGTTATGAGCTTAAGCAAATTGCACCACTGACTTTACGTGTCAATACACGCCAAGTCAGCCGTGACGAATACCTCGATATTTTGGAAGATGAAGGCATCGATGCACATCGCTGTGAACTCTCTAATGTCGGTATTGTGATGGACGAAAGCCTACATATTCCAAGTTTGCCGGGCTTTGAAGCAGGTGGTTTTTCGGTACAAGATGAACATGCTCAACTGTGTGCAACACTATTACCAAATCTCGATGGTAAATTTGTGATTGATGCTTGTGCTGCACCGGGTGGTAAAACCGCACATATTTTAGAGACTTTCCAACCGAAGAAACTCATTGCACTGGATCAAGATGAAAAGCGTCTGAAACGCGTGGTTGAAAACCTTGATCGTTTGGATCTCGATGGTAAACATGTTGAAATTCAGACTGCCGATGCCATCACCTATACTGCTCCTGAACTTGCTGATTGTATCGTGCTCGATGCGCCATGTACTGCTGTCGGTGTAATGCGTCGTCATCCTGATATTCGTTTACTACGTCAATCGGGCGACATTGCAAAAACTGTAGTGTTACAAAAACAAATTTTGGAAAACATGTGGAAGCAGCTTAAAGTCGGCGGCACGCTGCTTTACATCACATGCTCGATTTTAAAAGCTGAAAATGAACAGCAAATGGTTGAGTTCTTTGCCAATCATGCCGATGCCCAAGAAATTAAAATTGAAGCGGATTGGGGTGTTGAACAAATTCATGGTCGTCAATTGTTCCCGAAAGTGGGTTATGGCGATGGCTTCTTCTACTGCCTCATTCAAAAAACAGCTTAATCTACAATAGAATTTGCTTTTTAGTACCACATAAAAAAGGAACCCTCGGGTTCCTTTTTTATCAACGATGAAGCTTAATCTTCTTCATCTGGATGTTTTGCTAAATGGATCGACGCTAAGATCAAACCGCCCCAAAGCAAAACAATTGAAATGATCATCATGATTAATGCAGATGTATTCATGTTATTTCTCCTCAGGGTTTTTGTCTTTCATGCAACTAAATACAATCGCACCAAGCACAAAGATCGCAATGACTAAACCGGCTACAGGCAATAACACGTCAACTGGATAACCACCATAGCCTTTAGATGCAACGTCTTTAATGGTTAAGCCTAAAGCTACTAATAATGAAAGCGGAGTAACAACCGTTAATAAGAAGTTCCAACCAAAGCCCAATTTGATACTTGAATATTGATTCACATGATTACGTAATTGCGCAAGCAATGGACGACGGAACCAAGACACCAAGATAATCGAGAACAAACCACCCGCTACGATACCAATGTTATTGGCGAAGTAGTCAATGATGTCAACGAAAGTAATCGCACTGTGGGTTGAGAAAATTAAGGTCGATACAATGGCAGAACCACCCGCAACAATCGTTACAGCTTTTTTACGTGACCAGCCGAATTTATCTTGGAACGACGCAATTGGCACTTCCAAAATACTCACCATTGAGGTGATCCCTGCTACAGCCAGTGACGAGAAGAACAAGAAACCAAATAAATCGCCGCCAGCACCTAAGCTCGAAATGATTTTCGGGAAAGCAATAAACGCAAGACCAATACCGCCTGAAACCACTTCATTTACAGGTACGCCCGCACTATGCGCCATAAAGCCCAATGCCGCAAAAATACCAATACCCGCTAAAATTTCAAATGATGAGTTGGCTAATGCAACGACTACACCTGAACCGGTCAAGTTGGTTTTTGCTTTTAAGTAAGACGCATAGGTCAACATGATCCCGAAACCAATCGATAACGAGAAGAAGATATGACCAAAGGCTGCTAACCATACTTTATAGTCAGTCATCGCTTCCCAGTTTGGTGTAAAGAATGCATTTAGACCTTCTGTAGCCCCAGGTAAACGCACCGCTTGAATCACCAAAATCGAGAATAAAATCACCAACAATGGAATAAAGATTTTATTCGAAAGCTCAACACCCTTCTTCACACCACCATATAAGATGAACATAGTAATCGCCCAAACAATCACCAATCCAAAAAATAAGGTCGGTACAAAACCAAAGGCAATTCCATCGGCATTTTGCAAGTAGGTATTAAAGAAGAAGCCTTGCGTATCTTCACCCCATTTTTGACCAATTGAGTAGAAAATATAACTGCCGGCCCATGACAATACGCTGGCATAGTAGATTCCGATGATGAGTGTCACCATCACTTGCCACCAGCCTAATGCCTCACTGTTCATAAGTTTTTTATATGCAGTAGGCGGTGCTTTTCGGAATTTATGCCCCACTGCATAATCTAAGAATAATAAAGGCAAACCCGCTGCAAAAATTGCAATTAAATAGGGAATTAAAAATGCACCGCCACCATTTTCATATGCCACGTAAGGGAAACGCCAAATGTTTCCCAAACCTACAGCGGAACCAATAGCGGCAATGATAAATCCTGATCGTGCCGACCAGTTTTCACGATTATCTGACATAGAACACCTAAACCTCAGGCATCTTTAACTGCTGCTTGTTATGGTTATATCGCGAGCAAAAAAAGAACCATAAAAATAAAATTCTGGGTGTTTGATCTGGTGAGATACCTTGTGAGCGTCTATACCAAATTGCAAACAGAAAAATCACATGCGCATTTTGGTTAAAAACACCACAAATAACTTTCCCTTTGTATGAATTAACAATACTCACTTTTTTTAAGTTTTTCTGTAATTTCTACGGCAAATATTCCATTTTTATAATGTGTTTAGGCTTAAATGTTCATTTAATCAGCTTATTTTTCATACAATTTAAGTTATCAATAATATAACTTTTAGGAATATTTTATTTCCAATTAAATTTTTAAAGTTATTTCACTCGATAATGTCCGGTAATTTGATAGGCATGTAAAATATCTTCTTCCTGTGTGCCCTCTCCAATATTATGGATGATGAGCGGAACATCGCTAGCTTTCACTTTACGATCTGAAACCACGCCGATATGCACTAAACCACGTCCTAAGTCCCAAGTGACAATATCTCCTGCCAAATACTGCTTATCCTTGATTACATAGCCCTGACGTTGCATCCAAGTTTGAATATTGGGAACACGTCGATGATCAATATTTTTATCAGTACTTTTTAAGCCCCATTTTTGTGGATACTGCTTAAAATTGGCTTTCATATCTTCATGAATGGCTTGTTGTAAATCAATCCCTTGCTGTCGTAATGCACGAATTATCACATCGGTACAAACACCCTTGATTAAAGGGACATCTCCCATCGGATAACGCAGTGCAGTATACGCAGGATCATAATATAAGGTTTTCCCAATCTGACTGCGTGCATCCGTCACCATTTGAGTGGCGTTAAAGGCAAAGACAGCCATATTCACGGTCAGCAAACTGACCAATAATAAAATTCTTTTCATTTTTTCTTATGCACTTTAGGTTTTTGAAATGATTAAAAAATGGGCTTCGAACAGATCCATACTGAACCAAGCCCAAGTTTAAACTGCTACAGTTTTATCGCCAATACGCGTTCTTCTTGCATATCTCGAATGGCAGACTGAATTCCTTCACGGCCTAAGCCAGAATCTTTTACGCCACCATATGGCATGTTATCAACACGGAAAGATGGAATGTCATTAATAATCACTCCACCGACCTCTAAGTGATTCCACGCATACAACATTTTATTCAAATTTTGCGTATAGATGCCCGCCTGTAAACCAAAACGGCTGCTATTAATTTTGGCGATACCTTTTTCAAAGTTTTTGTATTTCTCTAAAATCGCTACAGGGCCAAAGATTTCATCTTTATACACTTCTAGCGATTCATCGACATTTTCTAATAAAATTGGATCGAGCAATGCACCCTGATGTTCACCACGAACCAATGCTTTGGCACCTTTTTTTACTGCTTTATCGACCCATTTATGCACGCGTGTTGCTTCAGCTTCCTTAATCATTGGACCGACCTTGGTGCTTTCCAACTGTGGATCAGCCGCTTTAAGCTCCTTCATTCTCGCCACGAGTTTTTTCTTCACCTCTGCATAGATATCAGCATGCACCAAGATGCGTTGAACGCTAATACACACCTGCCCTGCATGGTTATACGCCCCACCGACTAAGCGTTCAATAAATGCCGCTGAAATTTCAGTATCAGGCTCAACCAATACAGCAGCGTTGCCACCGAGTTCCAAAGTCACTTTTTTACGCCCCGCACGCGCTTTCATATCCCAGCCGACAACATCGGAACCGGTAAAGCTGAGCAGTTTAAATCGGTCATCTGTTACCAAGACATCTGCATGTTCACGTGGACAAGGTAAAACTGAAAAAGCACCTTTAGGTAAATCCGTTTCTGCCAAAACTTCCGCAATTTTTAAAGCTGAAATAGGCGTCAAACTTGCAGGCTTCAAAACAAATGGACAGCCTGCGGCAATGGCAGGTGCAATTTTATGCGCAGTCAGATTGATCGGAAAATTAAACGGGCTGATCAACGATACAGGACCAATTGGCACATGTTTGACCATGCCTTGATAGCCAGATGCCGCTGCGGTAACCGCCAATGGGATCATGCGACCATCATCCATCTGTGTGACAGCATCGGCAGCAATTTGAAAGGTATTAATTAAACGTTCAACTTCAGCAGCTGCGGCTTTACGCGGTTTTCCACCTTCCGCAATTAAAATTTCAGTCAATTCTGCACGCATTTCATTAAAACGTTTAACACAGTGCAGTAAGATTTTTTGTTTTTGAAAAGGTTCCAATGCCGCCATTGCAGCGCTAGATTTAACTGCTGAATCAATGGCTTTTTCAATGGTTGCAGCATCTGCAAGTGCAACGCGCGCATATACGTCTTGGGTATATTTTTGATCCACTTCTAACCACTGATCGGTAGTCGATGCTTTACCTGCAACATAGAGCGGATAATCTTTTATATCTTGTACGGCTTTGGACATGACGATATTTCCATGATCTTGAGATATTATTGATAAATGTGAATAAATCTATGCCTTCTATCATGCGCTGACTGAGCACAGAGTTCACTATATTTAAGTAACAAAATGAACCACAAGCCTCAAACTCAGCTACCTAAATGCCGTGAATATCATCCCCTATTTCAGATCTCTGCTTGCACTGAAAAACGTATGATCGAGTCTATATATAACGATGAAATTAAATTAGAAAAGCTATCTAAAATATTAAATCTCATTATTTATCATAATATTAATAAATTCTTCAAAACTAAATTAATAATAAAAAATGTGAATACAACATAAAAAAAGCCCATCAAATGACGGGCTTTTTAAATCTATGATTTAGCTATACGAACGCTGTGTTTTCACTGAAGCCTTATTCACATTTTCTAAAGCGGCAACTTCTTCATCCGTTTGCGCTTTGCGAATAAAGAACACTGCAATTGCTGCGATGACTACTGGAATTCCCACAGCCATAAAATTAATTTGATGTGGCAATTCTTGTGATAATAAATAGCCGATCAGAATCGGGCCAACAATCGCACCTGTACGCCCCACAGCAGATGCCCAACCAATACCTGTAGAACGAACAGACAGCGGATAATACTGTGCAACATAGCTATAGAGTAAGATTTGAGAACCAATTGCTGATGCACCTGCCACTGCAACCAAAAGGTAGATCACAGGCTGTGGAGAATTAAAGCCGAGTAAAGATAATGCCACAGCACCTGCTACACATAATGTAATGATCACCGGTTTTAAATGGAACTTATCCGCTAAGATACCTCCCCCAATCGTACCAATTACCGCACCAATATTCATCGCCAATAGGAACGTCAAACTGCTACCTAATGAATAACCTGCGGCCATCATTAGTTTTGGTAACCAACTACCTAATGCATACAGAGTTAATAGGCACATAAAAAAGCATAGCCAAAACAACATCGTACTTATGCCACGACCTTGCTTATACAACGCTCTAACAGACGCTCCACCCGGAACAGCAACTTCAGTCAGTTCAAGTTGAGTATTTGCAGTCACCGTTTGCTCTGGTGCAATGGTTTGAATCATCCTACGAGCTTCATCGTGACGATTCACCTTCACCAAAAATGTGAGCGATTCAGGTAAAAATTTCCAAGCAAATGGCAACAGTAACAGTGGAATACCCGCAATGAAGAACATGATTTGCCAGCCATAATCCGCAGTAAACCATGAACCAAATAGAGCGGCCATGATGCCACCCATTGCATAACCACTGAACATAGTGGTCACTAAAGTACTACGTAGATGCTTAGGTGCATATTCAGACGTCAATGCCACAAGGTTCGGTAATACTCCACCAATGCCAAGTCCAGCAATAAAACGTAAAGCACCAAATTCAGTGGGATTTGATGCAAAACCGCCTAGAAATGTGAATGTACTGAATAAAAATACACAGATCATGATGACTTTCTTACGGCCAATCTTATCAGCCAAAGTACCAAACATCATGGCACCAAACATCATCCCTGCAAGTGCTGTACTCGCAAGCATGCCTGCCTGAACAGCTGTTAATCCCCAATCTTTCATCAATAAAGGCAGCGCAACGCCATTGATCGCTAAGTCATAACCATCAAATAAAATAAGAATTAGACACCACATCATGATGCTGAAATGCGATTTTGTGAACTTAGCGTTATCGACAACGCTATTCACATTCATTGTGCTTGCAGACATTGAACCTCACCTCCAATTGTGAGTTTTATTTTTCGCTACAATGCCGTTTTTCAATGTAAATTGTCCAAAATTACAAAGGTATAGATCCATACCTTTCAGATATATCCATGTTGTTTGGGAATAAAATGTCATAAAAACTCGAATATTTTTGAAATATTTATACATAAAAAAGTCGATGGACTGCGGGTCTAGTTTTAATAATGATTAATTATCAATGTGTTATTAGAAGCTAAATCACAATCAGACGATAGATTATTTGATATGAAAATTGTCAGAATAAAACTCAAATTTTATAGAAAAAAATCGCAGTTCTACGATCTAAGTCGTAGATTTCTAAATCATAAGTCATCAAACATCACTTAAGTCGATAATTAGGCATTTAAACTGTTGTTTTAGCTGACTTACATTCAGGTTTTCCGACATTTTTAGGCTGAGAATTCCCTCAATTGATGATTTTTAAATGCGTTTATTGTCTAATAATCATCCATGTTTAAATAATTCAAGTCTCAATCTATCAATAATTTTCTCATTTTCCTGTTTTATCCTTCTACTTTTCTGCTTATTTTTCCCTTTTCTCCGCACATAAAAAAACACCCCCTGCACTAGTCAGGGGGTGTTTTCGAATAATGAGCTGGCGATGACTTACTCTCACATGGGTAACCCCACACTACCATCAGCGCTAAGAGGTTTCACT